>CAJYBK010000085.1 GCA_913064955.1 uncultured Flavobacteriales bacterium | reverse complement strand
AAGCTCCAGCATTGATAGATTGCTGTTTAACAGCCCCAAATGCAGGTATTAAAATAGAGCGTATTGGTTCAATAATATGATCTTCTAAAGAACGGCCTATCAATTCATAATCTTCGGTATATAATCCACTTATCAATCCACCAACATTTCCCCATTGCTTAATTGCATCTTTTAAAGAGACAGTTGTTTTTAAAATTTCACGAGCATCAGAAGTTTTAACTTCAATTTGCGGGTGAATTACTGTTGCAAATAATTCATTTGGTGTAGGGATGCTAACAATATCTAACGGTTGGTAACTTCTTACCAATGTAAAACCTCCAAAAAGGGCAGGAGCTACGTTATCAGCATGTGCTACACCTGATGCCAAACGTTCACCTTCCATCGCAAAACGAACCAAATCAGTAGTATCAAAAGGTTTTCCTAACAATTCGTTAATTGCCCAAACCGCACCTGCTGAACTCGCTGCACTACTCCCAATACCACTTCCAGGTTTGATACGTTTGTCTATTTCAATTTCAAAATTTCCAGTAATATCAATCTCCACAGAATAGGCTGTAATTAAATCTGACAAAAGTTGAGTATAGTAATCGTTTACGTTTACTTTGGCTAAATCTAAACTGCGATACAAAGACTCATGTACCAATGCCATGGAAGTCACCCTACTTTCAAAATCCAACAAAATTTCACTTACATTAAGGTCTTCAATATTGTTGTTTTGAAGTCTAATCAAACTCTTAATAATTTGAAGATTGTTTTTAACCCGATGGTGAATTTCTTTAATCAATACGTCCTTTTCTTCAGAAGAAAGTCTTGTTCTGGCCAACTCCTCGTTAATCACTTTAAGTTCATCTGATCCTTTTTTCAAAGCAATTATATTCCTTAATAATACTAGTAAAATCATAACCAAAATAATCGAAACGGCAATCAATCCGTATGTCATCAAGGTAAAGTTCTCTTTACCTTTCTCTAATTCTTTAGACTTCTCATCTAACTCCTGATTAGATCTTTGCAGCTGGGTAATCATCTCCTGCTTTTGCTCATCTTGAAACTTAGCCTGCAAGACCTTTCCTAAAGTAATTTGCTGATTGGCATCCAATTTATCCAATTGTTTGACCACTTTTAGCAAGTATGAATATGCACCTTCAAAATTACCATGTTTTGATTCAAACTTACTCCTTGTAAGGTATAGTTCTTGTAGCGTTGACAATTGATTAAAATCCTCTGCATACTTTTCTGCTTTATCATAATAAAGAATAAAATTCACCGAATCATTCAATTGAAGATAGGTCTCCGTGAAATTGAGATAGGTGCTTGTAAGGGAAGATTGTTCGTTCAATTTAAACTTATAAGCCTCACTAATACTCAAATAATGTAAGGCTGAATCATACTGCGCCTTCTCTTTAAATATCAGAGCAATATTATTGTATGAATAACTTAGTGACTTTTCGCTATTACCTTTTTCTCTATTTGCAATGGCCAATCGATAATTTTTCAAAGCTAAATCATATTCCTCCTGTATTCGTAATACATTACCTATGTTATTATACACATTGGCAAGGCCTATAAAATGATTCAAATCTAAATAATAACCTTCGGCTTTGTAATAATAGGACAAGGCTTCTTCTAACTGACCTTGCTTCTTGAGAACCACACCAATATTAGTACAGGTACTTCCTAACTCTTTTTTCAACTTATTAGCATTGGCGATGCCGAATGCTTCATGATAATATGATAGTGCTGCAGCATAGTTTCCTAAGTCTTTTTCTATAATCCCTAACCTATTCAAGGTTAACACATTGTTCTTCCAATCATTTTCCATTTCAAAAAAGGTATTCGCTTTCTTAAAATGGACAATTGCACTGTCTAAAACATACTTTTTTATATAAGCATAACCTATATCGTAATGACTAGAACCAAGATTTTTATTGTCCTTTTGTTGAGAGGATAATTGAAAGGCGAATTGCTTTAACTCTATTGCTTGATCGTATTCTGCAATTTTTAGGTAATAATCATACGCCAAGTCCAATGCTTTGAACCTTGCTGATGACTCATCATTTTTGGTGATATCTAAAACAGATTTAATATATAACTCCGCTTCTGAATCTAAGTTATAAAGCTTAACCAATTTTTCGATGATCTCTACCTTTACAGATAGATCTGACTCCACTGACAAAACAGCTTCTAAACTATCTATTTTGTTCTGTTGACCGAAAATAACAAAAGCAGATAGTAACACTAATATTAACAGAAAAACTCCTTTCATCTCTAGCAAGCATAAAATTAGCAATTTTAACCATGTAACCTTTTCATCTCGTTGTATTATTTCAACAAAACAAAGGATATGAGAACATTATTAATTTTTATTTCAATTGCACTAGGCTGTTTAACCTATGCCCAACAAGACATTCAACTTACCAATTTTGAAAGCGGGGAAGCCATCTTCAATCCAGCCACCATTTCAAATACAAAATTCATTTGTGGCAATATCGCAGGTAGAAATCAATGGTCACAATTTGGAGGAAATCCAAATACTGCACTTATTAACATTTATGGGAAACTGGATAACCACAATTTTGTCGGGTTTCAAATTCTCACGGATGCCATTGGATTTCAAAATTCCAATTTTATCAAACTCAGTTATGCTTATAAATTCTACTTACAAAAAACATCTATTTCAATAGGACTAAACGCCAATGTGTTCCATTCTAAATGGGGAGGAAACTTCATAACACCTGATACACCTCAATCCTTGGACGATGCTATTCCTGACAACACCTTTAGTGCTACGAAATTTGATATGGATGCAGGTATTTATATTAAAAATGGTCCCTTATACATGGGACTATCAACAAGTCACTTGAATCAGTCAAATTTTTCACAACCTGGAATTATAGGCTTTCAAAGCAAACGACATTATTTTATTCATGCTGGGTGGGAAGAAAGACGTTCCTGGGGTTCCATAGAGCCAAAAATACTTGCAAAATCAGATGTGGCATCCACGCAGTTGGACTTTCAAATACAATCACAATTAAATTATAAATACATCGTAGGGCTAAACTATCGAATTTCTGATGCCATTTCTCCTATGATCGGAGTAAACCTCACTAATGGCATAGGTAGTTTTAAATTTATATACGCTTACGACATAACCACTTCCAAATTAAGGAACTACAGTAAAGGGACACATGAATTAACTTTAAATATTTGCTTTTCAAAAACTATTAACCGAGAGAGATATACTAACCCTAGAAACCTAGGTAATTACGATTTTGGACCTAGAGGAAAGTGGTAGATTTTGAGTGATGTTGATAACAATGAAGATTAAAACTCAATTTAACTATTAAATTTGCAGTCTATAATTGATTTTTTAAACTTCATTATAAACTATGGCAATCCGTATTATACTTGACTTTGATGTAGAAAACCCGGAAGAGGTAATAAAAGCTCATAAAGGCCAATTAATCGGCATTCTAAGTGATGTAGTGATGTCAAAAGACAGTAAAAAGAAAAAGGTTAACAAGTTGGTGGCAGAAGAAATTCTTACGGTAATAGGCACCGAACTACCAATTGAATTAGCCAAAGAAATGGTAAGAGCGCGAATTTCCATGAAGATAATAGAGAATATCGTAATGACAGAAGACTAAGCTCTTTTACCTAATTCTATTACCTCCATATCATTAATCATTCCTTTTTCCAGTGTGAATCTCATTATTGTTCTAACATCATGAAATCCTTTCACTCCTGCGGCACCAGGGTTAACATAAAGCGTATTTAGCCTTTTATCCATTTGAACTTTACAGATATGTGAATGACCACAAACAAAAACCTTAGGTGGTCGTCTTTTTAGTTCATCTCTAATGTTTGCGGTATATGCATAAGGCTTGCCACCAATATGCGTCATCAACACATCCACACCTTCCAAAACAAATCTTTGATTTAAGGGAAACTCTGCCCGTAGAATGTGATTATCAATATTACCATACACCACTCTCAAAGGAGCAATTTTGGCCAGGTAATCGGTTACTTCAATATCTCCTATATCACCGGCATGCCATATTTCATCACATGATTCAAAGTATTTCTGATACTTCTCGTCTATGTGACCATGTGTATCAGAAATTAATCCAATTCTTTTCAAGTAATTACATGAATTTGTATCCTACAGCAAGAACCACTGCACTAAACTGTATTATAGTAGTTTGATCTTGATTACCATCTTCCACATTCAGACTAACTTCTCTATCAACCGCAGGTATAATATAATCTACATATACTTTTTTCAATCTCATCTGAGCAACTATTTCAGGCTTTAATGATGTTGTCTTAGCTTTCTCCGCTCTGAATATTTCATTCATTTCTTCTAAACTAACTTCAAACTCACCTGGACCAACATCTTCTTTTTGAAACAATAAAGTTCTTCCCGGTGCACCAATTGGCTTATCATAAATTTCTACAGAAATATTATCCGACTTAATCATGTTACCGTCAAAGCAAAACTTATAATCAGTTTTCTCAATAGTCAAAACCTCCACTTCTTTAGCATGAGTATAAGTTTTATAGTTAAATCTAGTCGATTTCGTCCCATCATATTTGTATGGCTTCAATCTTTTTCTTGCTGCGATTCTACCTTCTTGGATACCAGCATCAAACGCTGCTTTTGCATCCATCTCTGCCGCACCATTATCAGCATTTTTCTTACCGCCAATTAATTGTGCTTGTAAATTACCTGACATAAAAAATGCCAGTAAAATAAGTATTGGTAATTTGAATGTTTTCATGATTTTTAATTTTTTATTCAACTATACTAGTTCTTAATTCAATAATCTTGTCAGCCATTATATTTACTTCCTCTTCAGTAAGGTAAATATCCAAATAAGCTGCATCTTCACCTAAAGCCTTTACTGACTCAAAATTGTCGAACAAGTCCAAAATTTCTTCAATACTTGTCGCCAAGTCCTCAGCATCTAAATTAGATTCCTCCATATTTTGAAGTCCTTTCAAGATAGATCTTCCGATAGTCATTTGCTCTGAGATCAACACACCTAAATCAGCTTTCTCAGGTGAGTTCTTTGCAGAAACTGAGCCAAAGTACATACCTTCAACCCAAGCACCACAATAATACACAACAGATAAATCTACTTTACCGTTTTGAGCAATATAATCATCCGTATTTTCTTGTACAAAAATTAGAATGTCTACAATTGAATCTTGATTCCCTAAATTGTTATTGAATCTCTCAACTAAATCTTCAGAAGCAAAAACTGTTTCCAACCCAATGCTAGCACTTAAGTCTTTTAGTGACTTCAAATACTTACTTGCTTCATCATACTTTTCGTTTTTAACACAATAGGCTAAATCAGAACTGTAAACTCCAAAATTTAATGATTGTTTGAACTTCTCTGTATAATTAGTAATGTTTTCAACTTTGTTTGGTAAGGTGGCATCATACTCCAATCCTGCTTTCTTAAATATTGAGGCAATTTGAATAGGTGATGGTGGTACAAATGAAAATGAGTTCTCATCAGCTTCTTCCACTTCGATCACCGTCTCAGTTTGATCTGCTGCTTTCTTTTCTGTTGTAGTTTCTTCTTTTGACTCTCCGCAACTTTGAACAGTTAAACCGATCATTGCCCCTGCTATTAATAAGTAGTTTAATTTCATCTTTTGATATAATTTAATTAAGATAGTTCGTAAAGATATTAATTTTTAATATGCCTTTAACATTCATCCTTAAAAACTTGTATTTCCTTTTCTATTGTCACTAAATCAGTAAATTTACCATTATATCTAGTGGCCTTTACAAAATGATTATCAATCCAATGATAATTACCACCTCTTGGTTTGCCAAAAAGTGCTCCATGATATTTAAACCCGTGTTTATTCAACCATGCTTCGGTTACTTCTCTATGCTCTTCTGTTCTAGAAGTGAAAAAAGTAATGATATGCCCTTCGTCATACCACTTATTTAGCGTTTCCAAAGCATCTGGAAAAGGCTTGCAAGTAACCATTCTCTCTGGTTCTTCATTCGGAACATCTTCCGTGATAGTTCCATCTATATCAATAAGATAGTTTTTTACATCCGCTGGTAAAACTGGACTTGCAAAACGTCCATTTACATCTACTGCTTCCTTTAAATTTGGCATTGTGGTCTTACATTATATTTTTATCCTTCACAACAGACAAAACGTAATCAGTAATTACTTTTAACGCGTTGTCACTTTTGTTTTTCATTTTTACAGTGAATGACATTTTATTGAAATCCCCGTGAAAATCAACCAACTCAAATAAGTTAGCAAATTCCAATGCCATTTGGCCTTCTTCAGTTTCAGCCATTTTCAAAAATCCATTTGGCATTTTTGTCACATCAGTATTATAAAAACCATAAAGCGGCTTATCTAAACTAGAAGCAGCAGGTAAAGTATATGAAGTATACGTGTTACCAGAAGCAAAAAAGTTTGCAGTTACTTCATCCGTTGTTACTATCATTTTCTTATCAGAAAATACGATATACGCATCTTTATCAGCTTTGTAAACTCCGTTCATCACTTCTACTTTTCCTTTTTCTCTAAGCAAACTTCCAATTTTTGTAGTATCTGAAACGCCAGCAGCAAAGACAACTATAGGTTTTTCCGTGTTGTAAGTATACATTTCTTCATCAAAGAAATCATCTTCCATATCCTCTAAAGAAGCATATGACACTTTCTCACTGATTACATCTTGCAGACATAGCGAAAACTCACCAGTTAAAATCTCACTCAATTCCTGTTTGTTCATCCCTGTTGCATCCTCTACTTCTTTCATGTCAAACTCCTTGTTATCTGCCATATAAACAGCATTAAACAATGCTTCCATGTTGATTGAGGCAGTTCCAAAAGCAATTAATTTATCATTTGTTAAATACTTCATAAAACTGTCTGAAACAGGATTCTCACCGATAGCATTATACTTAGACCCTTTTAATTTCTCTCCAAAAATGTTCATTTCATAAACAATCTCTCCTTTGTTAAAATTACCAGTACCAATGTAATATGCTCCTTTAGACATGTCTAACATCTCCTTTGTAACATTCTTACCTTCTTTACTGTTTTTGGCGATTGTCATTGCAGTTTCAATGTTTACAAAAACATTCATATCATCCACTTGCTTTAAATAATCATCCAATGGGACATTCTCCTTTGCATCAACAAATCTAGCTTTAAGTAATTCCTTTACTTTTTTCTCTGTATCGATTTTTCGACCTACAACAATTACTATGTCCTTATCATCCCAGCCAACGGTCATGTCCTTGTCAGAAAGATATTCATAAACTCTACTACCTACTTCTTCTTTTTTATAATCACCTTTAAAGACATTCAAGTCTTTCAACGTTTTCTTAACCTTCTCTTGATTCGTAATTTTGGCTGTGTACAAGATATAATCCGGTTCCTCATCTTTCATTGACATTGCGAAATGGTTATTCCCAGTAATATCAATTCCAGTTAATTCTGGATCAATATTTCCTTTTACTAACATTTTAAATCCAGCAGTAGCTTCGAAAGGTGCGTCTTTATTGTTTTCAAAATCTGACTTTTCAATTAAACCAACTAAGTCAATCGACCCAACTAGCATCAAATTATCCACAGAACTCAACATATTAAACCTGGTAGAATTCTTTAAATATGCTTCATCCTCTTCTGAATTACAAGAAGAAAGAACAACGACCATCGACAAAGTCATCAATTGGATCAATCTAAGAAACTTTTTCATAAAATACTTTTATTAATTTTTAAGGCCACAAATGTATGACTTTACTTTAGGTTTTACAACAAGATTATTACTATGAACTTATATCCAATCTAGACAATCAATTATTGTGTATAAACGCACTAATTTCTGCTATAACATCGGGGTGCTTATAGTGTTTGAAATGTCCGCCATGTTTACCTTTGAAAAGTACGCTGTTTTCAATTGAATTATTAAGTTTCTCCAATCGATTGATTCTAATTATTTTATCGTGAGAATCGTGAACGAGTAAAACATCGTTTTTTTGATATAATTCCAAATGATCATGACAATCATATCCTTTTAAGGACTTTCCAAGTTGGTCTTCCGCTAACCTCAAACATCTTTCAAACATACGATCACCAATTCGTGTAACCGACTTATACTGATCTATAAACTGTGATGGCACAGGATGAAGTCCCATAAGTATCAACTTTTTATCTTTGAAATAACTTTCATTCTCAGGAACAGCCATTGCAATCGAAGCAGCACCTAATGAATGTCCAACAAAAACGGAAAGATCGTTTTGAACCTTAATAAATGAACTAATCACATCTATAAACATGGGCAAATGTGCCTGGCTTTCAGGAGAAGTACCATGCCCCGGAAAATCTATACTTATCACTTGAACTTCCATACTAACAAGTTCCTCTATTACACTTTTAAAATCGGTTGTTCGCCCTTCCCAACCATGACACAAAAGCACTTTCGTTTCACCTTTCCCGAATGTATGAGTGGAATATGATGCCTTATAAAAATCTGATAAATAGGTCATAGTAGAAGCCTTTTCAATGAATTTTAAATGACCAGGAGTCATCTCTCTATTCCTTGGTTTTGTGAAAAGCTTCCAAAACAATTTTGCAGTGTAACTAGGCACTAACCAGCCTACTCTATGAAAATAGAACCTTACCATTTTCATAGAAAATGTAATTTCACTTTTAGGTATATAAAATTCTTCTTCCATTATTTAATGCAAAGCTAAAGAAATTACAAACGGTTGCCTACTTTTTATAATAATCCTTACTTTTGCGGCAGTATAAAACAACAACAATATAATATGAAAGATGTATATATAGTATCTGCGGTTAGAACTGCAATTGGAAGTTTTGGAGGGTCTTTGTCAACAGTACCAGCTCCTAAATTAGGTGCAGCAGCAATCAAAGGTGCTTTAGCAAAAATAAATTTAGACCCCAAACATATAGATGAAGTTTATATGGGAAATGTTTTACAAGCAAACTTAGGTCAAGCGCCAGCAAGGCAAGCGGCCATATTTGCAGGCATCAATGAAAATGTTCCTTGTACTACAGTGAATAAAGTATGTGCTTCTGGAATGAAGGCAATTAGCATGGCTGCTCAAGCCATTATATGTGGAGATGCAGAAATGGTAGTTGCTGGAGGAATGGAAAATATGTCCTCTGTTCCACATTACATGAATGCAAGGAATGGTGTAAAATTAGGAAACATCACCATGATAGATGGAATGGTTAATGATGGCTTAACTGATGTTTACAATGCTGTCCATATGGGTGTTTGCGCTGAGAAGTGTGCTGAAGAGTACAAAATCTCTAGAGAAGATCAAGATAACTTTGCAATCACATCTTACAAAAGATCTGCCGCAGCTTGGGATGCTGGCAAATTCAATGATGAAGTTGTACCAGTAGAAGTACCTCAAAGAAGAGGTGATGCTATTATTGTAGATAAAGATGAAGAATATAGCAATGTAAAAATGGAGAAAATACCAACATTGAGAACTGTATTTAAGAAAGACGGAACAGTTACAGCAGCTAATGCATCTACACTAAATGACGGAGCTTCTGCTCTTATTTTAGTTAGCAAAGAAAAAATGGAAGAATTAGGATTAAAGCCTTTGGCTAAAATTGTTGGATATGCTGACGCTGCGCAAGCACCGGAGTGGTTTACTACTGCACCTTCTTTGGCAGTTCCAAAAGCATTGAAAAAAGCCAATCTTTCAGTTGCAGATATTGACTATTGGGAATTAAACCAAGCGTTTGCAGTTGTTGGTATTGCCAACACTCAGAAATTGGGACTAGACCCTGAAAAAGTAGACGTTAATGGTGGGGCTGTATCTTTGGGACATCCATTGGGTAATAGTGGTTCAAGAATCATCGTAACACTAATTAATGTTCTTAAACAAAATGGTGGTAAACGCGGTGCTGCAGGCATTTGTAATGGTGGCGGTGGTGCTTCAGCAATGGTAATTGAAGCATGCTAAATAATATATATAATTAACTTTCAAGCCTTGCATTTTATGCAAGGCTTTTTTTGTGTCTTGTTTTATGGAAAAGGTATGATAATTGCATCCTCATGTAATAATCCTTAATTTTAACATTATGAAAAGTATCATCCTCTATATTAGCTTATTTCTCGGAACGTTTATTTCGATTCAAGGTCAACAAAAGAATGAATCTATTGTTACGTACGCCAAAACAAACCTCAACCAAAAAATAGATAGAGGTGAGTGCTGGGACTTAATAGCATTTGCGTTAAATGATGCTAAAGCAAACTGGAATGCTCCTTTCGAATTTGGAAAAGTGATTAAGTCGGATTATTTACCAGGAGATATTATTAGATTCGAAAATGTTAAATTTGAAAGTGAAAATGGATACATGACATTTCCGGAACATTACGCAATCCTTTATGAGGTGAAAGACAAAAACAAGATTGTCATTGCTCACCAAAACCACAACAACAAACGAGTGGTTCAATTACTTGATTTAAATTTAAGTGAAAAAGTAAAGGGTAAAATAACTTTCTACCGAGCACAATAGTATTAACCTTCTAAAGCTACTACTTCTTGCACCTCGGGACACTGAGCTTTCAATAAAGACTCAATACCTCCTTTAAGAGTAGCGGTTGCAGACGGACAACCTGAACATGACCCTCGTAAAACTACTGTTACGACTCCTGTAACATCATCAAAACTTTTGAAATCTATTGCCCCACCGTCACTTTCTACGGCTGGTTTAACATACTCTTCCAATAGATTGTGAATCAACTTGTCGATTTCTGTTTCTAGTACAGGCTTTTCAGAAACAATAGTTTTAGCATCACCGTCTCCTGTTTCAATCTCTCTTGCAGATGGTATTTTTTCAATAAACGTCTCTTTAGTCTCGATCCAATTTTTAATAAAATCTCTTAATTCCTTGACGATGTAATCCCACTCTAAAGTTTCCGTTTTGGTAACAGTAATGAAATTATTTGCAAAGAAAAGTGATTTCACAAAAGGAAAATTAAACAATTCTAGCGCCAAACTTGAATAACCTTTTGCTTCTTGTGCTGATAAAAACTCAGCTGTTTCCCCTCCATTTACCAACATTAAATCCGTTACAAATTTCATTGTGGACGGATTTGGCGTCACTTCTGCATAAACAGTTACTGCTCTTTTCATTATAGAATTATTTAGTTCATTTGATTACCTTTGCAAAGGTATCACCTAAATTTGAATTATGGCACTAATTAAAACTGTGAATAATAAAACTCCTTCCTTCGGAAAGAACTGCTTCATGGCAGAAAACGCCACTATTGTGGGAGACCTAACTTGTGGAGATGATTGTAGTTTTTGGTTTCAATCGGTTGTAAGGGGTGATGTTCATTTTATAAAGATGGGAAATAAGGTCAATGTGCAAGATGGTGCAATCATTCACTGCACTTATCAAAAATGCCCAACTACAATTGGCAACAATGTATCTATAGGTCACAAAGCGATTGTACACGGATGTACCATACATGATAATGTATTAATAGGAATGGGAGCAATTGTTATGGATGACTGCATTATTGAATCCAAGAGCATAATAGCTGCAGGTTCTGTGGTAACTCAAGGCACTAAGGTTGAAAGTGGTTCGATTTATGCAGGTATTCCTGCAAAGAAAATTAAAAACATTGATCAAGACCTTTTCGAAGGAGAAGTGATGAGAATTGCAAACAACTATGTAAAATATGCAAGTTGGTTCAATGACCAATAAATTATGCCAAATCTTATAAAATATTTCCTGCTTTTACTACTTCCAGTTTTGAACTTTGGACAGCAGATAAAAGTGCTTTCTATATATTACCCAAGTAATGTTTACCAACTTAATATAGAGCAAAAACAGAGCATTGACTCTTTCCTTACAGCACATGCATTCGAATCAATTGAACTCATAGGACATGCTGATACAGTTGGCAATTTAAAAGCTAACTTAAAGATTTCCTCTCAAAGAGCTAAACAGATTGAAACCTATATACACTCTCAGATATCCACCGCAACTATCAAAACGTTAGCTCACGGTGAAAAACAAAAAAACAATTTTCAATCTGATTTAACGAAACAAAGGAGAGTAGATATTATACTACAATTAACAACGATTGAAACAATAGAAATTTCTCAAGAGGAAATAGTGGAAGTCAACCCTAAAAATGACATCACAAAACTCGTAGTACCAAAAATTTCCAGGAAACAAAAATTTAAAGATGATTTACTAAGTCAGGATAAAATAGTAGTTGAAAATTTGCTTTTTGAACCAGGAAAGACTACCTTTCTATACGATAAAATTCCAAACGAGTTGTATTACCTAGCTGATTTAATGGATTCAATTCAATCAATGGAAATAAAAATTGAAGGTCATGTTTGTTGTGTGGATGACAAAAAATTATCTGCTGACCGCGCAAAATCAGTTTACTTATTTTTAAGAGGTGTAGGAATTGATAAGCGAAGAATGGAATATGAAGGATTCAGTAATGAAAGACCTCTTGTAGAAGAGAAGACTGCAGAAGACCAACAAAAAAACAGACGTGTTGAAATACTAGTCACCAAAAGATGAAGTCAATAATCATTCAAATATTAACCCTAGTTGTAGTTTTGAATTCCTGTAAGGAAGTCGAAAACAAGATAGATGAAACGGTTAATGAAAAAGAAGTTATTGAAACAATCCAAAGTTACATGGACGAACAAATGAATTGTTGGAATGAGGGTGACATTCCTTGTTTCATGGAGCATTATTGGCATTCGGACTCATTACTTTTTATCGGTAAGAATGGCATCACTAAAGGCTGGCAACCAACATTAGATAATTATCTTGAAGGTTATGCAGACAAAGAAGCGATGGGAACATTGACCTTTGACAATAAAATACTCAGAATGATTGACAAGGAAAGTGTTCAAGTCATTGGTAAATGGAGCATTGAAAGAACTGATCCATCAGACAACATATCGGGTTATTAC
>CAJYBK010000084.1 GCA_913064955.1 uncultured Flavobacteriales bacterium | reverse complement strand
CAGTGGTTCAAAATGCCAATAGAGGAGCTGTAAGGGCGCCAAAGGCTACTGTGATTGCTTACTTGCCTCAACATTTACTTACTGAGGATGATTGCACTGTTTTTGAAGAAACGGCAAAGGCTTTCGGAACTATTTTTGAAATGAGGGATGAAATCAATCGCTTAAATAAGGAGTTAGAGACTAGGACGGATTATGAATCTCAAGAGTATATGGATATTATTGAGAAGGTTACTGAGTTAGGAGATAAGTTCTACAGTATTGAAGAAATAAACTATGATGCGGAAGTAGAAAAAGCGTTACAAGGATTAGGTTTTAAAAGAGAAGACTTAACAAGGCAAACAAGCGAGTTTAGCGGAGGGTGGAGAATGAGGATAGAATTAGCAAAGATTCTCCTTCAAAAACCTGACTTAATTCTTCTGGATGAGCCAACTAATCATATTGATATTCAATCGGTAGTTTGGCTGGAGGATTTCTTGATTAACAAAGCAAAAGCAGTGGTAGTTATCTCCCATGATAGGGCTTTTATTGACAATATTACCAATAGAACTATTGAAGTAACTATGGGTAAAATATATGATTACAAAGCTAATTACTCACATTATTTGCAGTTAAGAGAAGAAAGAAGACAACATCAAATCAAAGCCTATCAAGAGCAGCAAAAGATGATAGCGGATAACATGGCATTTATAGAAAGGTTTAAAGGAACTTACTCCAAAACAAATCAGGTGAATTCACGTGAACGAATGCTTGAAAAATTGGACATTATTGAAATCGATGAAGTTGATAATTCTTCTTTAAAACTTACATTCCCACCTGCTACGAGGTCGGGAGATTATCCGGTGGTAGCTAAAGATTTAACAAAAGTATATGGAGAGCATGTGGTGTTCAAAGAGGCCAATATGGCTATCGAAAGAGGTCAAAAAGTTTCTTTTGTTGGAAGAAATGGAGAAGGTAAATCTACCATGATAAAGGCAATTATGGGAGAAATTGAAGTTGAGGGTGAGTGTGCATTGGGACACAATGCAAAAGTCGGCTACTTTGCTCAAAACCAAGCGTCTTTGTTGGATCCTGAATTAACCGTTTTTCAAACCGTAGACACAGTAGCAGTAGGAGAGGTGCGAACACAGATTAAGAATATTCTAGGACGATTTATGTTTAGTGGCGATGACATAGATAAGAAAGTAAAGTTTCTGTCCGGAGGGGAGAAAACTAGATTGGCAATGGTGAAATTACTTTTGGAGCCCGTTAATGTTTTGATTCTGGATGAGCCGACTAATCACTTGGATTTAAAATCTAAAGATGTATTAAAAGATGCTTTGTTGGCATTTGACGGAACATTGATTCTTGTGTCGCACGATAGAGATTTTCTTCAAGGATTATCACAAAAGGTTTTTGAATTTAAAGATAAAAGAGTCATTGAGCACTTTGAAAGTATTGATGATTTCTTGGCTAGAAATAGAGTGGAAAATTTAAAAGCACTTAATTCCTAGTAATATTTCATTTTGCAATAGATTTTGCTTGAAGGCAAGGTTTTGAAACTAAAACTACTAAATTTAGGCAGGGTCATTCCAGAATGATAATAGTTTGAAAAGGCAAAGCCTTCTTTAGGTATTCCAAACATTCCATAATCCATTTCTGCATTTTTATTGACATCATCAAGCACTGAAATACCATAGGTGCCAGAAGGGAGGTCCAATTTTACTTTCAACTGACCGTTTTTCATGTCGCTTTTTGAAAATGTAAGTAATTTATAGGCATTTTCATTGGAAAACTGGTTTTGGTTCTGATAAATGGCTACTCTTATTAGTCCACTATTATTTTTAATATTGTCGATTAAAACATCAGTTTTTTGGCCTAAAGCAATTAAAGATAAAACAATCAGGGATAATGTATTTACGAATCTTTTCATGTATTTAAAACAAATAATAGTGCGGAATGTTTAAGATTTCTCTTGTTATGTCTTGCTTGCTAGAAGTAACAACTTTGAGTTTTTTTTTCGTATTATTGGTATGCAATTTGCAAACACTCACTAAAATCTAATTCAATGAAAAAAATACTATTACTATCGATTTTTATTTTGACCGCTTTTTGTGTTAAAGCTACAGAGTTAAATTATCAATGGAAGAGTGGCGCAGCTTATCACTTTAAAGCAAAAGTACTAGATGATGTTTCCACTTCTATGATGGGAATGGAAATGAAGGAACAATTTACTACAACAACTGATTTTGTACTTCATATTCAAAATGTAGATGCCAACGGAACCGCAAATGCTATATTATATTTGGTGAGTTTTAACGTAGTAGACTCCAAAGGAAATCTATTTGCATCCTTGTCTGATATTCCTAAGAAGGCAATTAAAAGTGATGTGTCGGTAGATAAAAAAGGCAATTTCACCTTCCTCAAGAAGATATATATGGTGACTACAGCATCTTCAAATGTATTGGTATATGGAAAAGCGGACGGGAATAGTGTTTCTGCTGGAGGTCAGGCTGGAAATTTGAAAGTGGATGCTTATGCTGAGTTTGATCCTAAGACAGGTAAAATAAAAGCAGGTTATAATGTACAGGAAATTGAAAATACAACTTCAGTAACCGTTAAATTATCAGAGGATACAGATATGATTGATGTATTACCTTATGACTTTTTGGAATTGTTGGCTTTGCCAGAGGGTAACGTAGCCTTAAATGATGAAGTTACGGCAACTGCAGGGATGTATAAAATGACTGTTAAAGTGAACGAGTTAGCAAACGGAATAGCAGGATTGAATCATACTATGGCAACAGATAAAAGCGCAGATATGTTTGGTGGTGGTGCTAGTGGAAAAAGTGGAGATGGATCCTCTATGTTTGACATGAATATGGATACGGACTTCGAAAATGCTGATGACATGGACATGGACATGGACATGGATTTTAGCGATGATATGGATATGGACATGGATTTAGGAATGGGAGGATTTGGAATGACTGGCGAAGAGCAAGGTGCGATGGAAATGTCCAAAAGTATGTCACCTGATATGACATGTAACATTACATCTAAATTTAATTATTCGATTGGAATGTTTAATAGTGTAAAAGGAACTGTTTCGACAAATATTAATACAATGGGAATGAAAATGCAAGTAGATTCTAAGCTTGAAATGGTTTTGGTTAAATAATTTGTTATTGAAAGATTTGACTCGTCATATTCTCCTTGTTGTACTTTTGTGTTCCACCTCGATATTGGATGCACAGTCTGCCGAAAAGATAAAAAAACAAACTTTAGATTCGGTTCAAAAGTGTACTTCCAATGCTTATGAAATTATCAATCACCATGAGGCCGATTTTGTAAAAAAGTATATGACTCATAATGGAGTTTCATACTTAAAGAAGGACTTTATTAGTGGATTGGGTACTACAGTTCATGAGTGTTTACATGGATATGATAATGACTTAAGTAACGGAATAGGTTGGGACGAAAATTCCTATCCTATTGCCTATTTTATTGATAAAAACATCGTAATAACTTTTCAAGGTAAGCGCTTATTTAAAACAGATCAGTTACATAATAATTTCTTTCCTAAGAAGGTGAAAGAGTTATTTAGATACGGCACTTACGTCTATGACAAAGGTCCGGCAGAAACATCTAGTAATCAATGGGGTATATATGGATTGATGGAAGAATTTAATGCCTATTACCATGACATGCAAGCTCAGATCGAATACTATAATTGTAATTACAAAGGAACCAAAATCGAAATTATTTTTGGGAATGAAATGAATGCTTATTATGAGTTCAATATTTTCATGGGATATTATTTACAGTACGCTAAGAAATATGAAAAGCAGGATTATGATGTCATGATGTCGAATGAAAAACTACGTTTGGCATATTCACTGATGGAAATTAATTGGAGACAATTACTTACGGAAGTTTTTCAGGATAAAGACCTAGGCTTAAGATTACCGAACCTTTCTGAAGATGCTAAACTATATAATTCGGACTTACGATCAACCATGAATGAATTTATGCTTTCTCCAGAAGAGTTACAGGAATATAGTGATTTTACAAACAAACGAACTATCTCGATGAGCGCGGTTGAAGAGAATTTACGTTGGGCTGGAAGTGATGAGGTTTTTACTTTATTTGATTATGATATTGGCGGGATAGAGTGGACTGAGGACTTTACAGAAACAAATATTGAGATGGATATTGATTTAAAAGATCCTGACTCCTTTTATGTCACCGTGTTGGCCACCGATAATCATGAAGAAATCATGAAGATGCTGATGAATGAATCATTTACTAGTTACGATTATGCCGGAATGTTTGCAGATGAAAAGGGAAGGTTGCACATTTATCTAGAGAAATTTAAAAACAAGAAAGAAGCATATAGACTTTATCAAGAAATTAAGTCAGTCTTTCCAAAAGCCAAAGTAGAGTAGGAATTATAGTTCCTCTATCTCTCTTAGATAATCATATTGCAAATCCTCGTGAAGAGATGATATAGTTTTTTCAATGGCTGCTTTTTGTCTTAAGAAAATGTTTTGCAGCACAAGATTATTCCCAATTGCTGGACGAAGTTTTTTCATTTGAGCACAGAAGTGAATCATTAATTCAACCTCTGTTTCTTTCTTTTTGGAATATCTAATGTACTTTTTTACAGTTCTTTGGATCTTTCGAACTGTCTTTTTCATGAGGTAATAACTAGAAGTATTGATTTCAGAGAAAAGAATTTCAGTTTCTTCCTTTACATTTACAATAAACTGATCTTCATCTGAAGATTCATATAATAAATAGGTCAGTAATTCTTTGTTCTCCTTTTTGAATTTGGCTAGGTTTAAGCAAAGTTCTAATAATTCTTCCTGAGAGCATTGCTTCAGATCTTTCTTTAATTCGCTTACCGTTGCTGCCTTCATAAGTTCTGAATAAAATATTACTCAAAGTTAATGGTTTTATGAGAATCGCTATACCAACAATTCTTCCATCGCATTAGCAACCTGTTCTTGCCAATTTTTGCTTTTGGAAATATAACTATCAGCGCCTTTTCTTTTCATATCAATAGCCACGTCAATGTCTTCTTGAGAACTTATGATGATGATTTTTGTTTTTGGCATTTTAGCCTTCACTTCTTTTATCAATTCTTTCCCTACACCATCCGGTAAATAATAATCCAAAAACAAAATGTCAGGGAATTTTGAAGTGTAGAAATCGAAAAATTCTTTTTTAGTTCCAAAACTGTTGACAATATTTTCCTTAGCGCTACTCAGTTTCCATTTCAAATGAAATGAAAATAACTCATCATCTTCTAATATAGCAATGTGATTGTGAGCTGAAGGCAATGCTTTAAAAACGTCAGGGATTAACCATCCCCAATCGAAAGATTTTTTATTCTTTTTTAGTTTCGTTAAGACAGTGTCCAGTGATCTTGAATCAAAATTTTCTTTAGATAAAATATCATCCGCACCATTTTGGATACATTCTGCAATTTCATTCACATCACTGAAAGTAGACATCATTACAATGTAAACATCAGGTAGTAACTGTTTGAATTCTTGGATTAGTTGAGATCCATTTAATCCAGGTAGCCAATTATCCATAAAGATTATACTTGGCTTTACAGATTTAACTAAATCTCTTGCGTCTAAGGAGCTCTTTGCTCGATGAATTTTTCCAACGATATCCCCTAACATACTTTCTAATCTAGCAGCAAAAATGCTATCGTCTTCAACTACTAATGTGTTTACTTTTTTCATATTATCATAACTTAATGGTACTATAAATTTAAGACATGTTTTGATTCCAAGTTTACTATTATGCGCAACATCGGTTAATTCTCGGTAAGTGGAATAATTACTACGGTAAGTAGATGCTAATAACTTTTGATAAACGAATAATCCATCACTTTCAGCAAATAATCATTATGCATAGATTTGCCAATGGACAATTTATACTATTGTATTAAGAAATACATTAATTCAAACATATGAAAACTACTACTAAAAACTACTTATTGATCATTGCAGCCTTTTTGCTAATGATCACCGCCTGTTCTGAAAAGGTTCAGAAGAAATTAAGGGTGAATCCTGAATTCTCACAATACATCAGTGGATATACATCTGGTGTAATTGCCAAAGAGTCTAATATTCAAATTCAATTGACTTCAGATTACAAAGGGACAATCAATTACGATGAGCCAATTGAGCAAGATTTGTTTTCTTTTTCACCTGAAGTTCCGGGTGAAGCTTACTGGATTAGTCGTAATATGATAGAATTTAGACCTAGTACACCAATGGTTTCAGGAAAGCAGTACGAGGTTCACTTTAGTTTGAAAGATCTAGTAGACGTAGAAGAGGAGTATGAAGATTTTTCATTCAATTTTAAAACAGTTACCCAGGTAGGTAATATATATATTGACGGATTAGTTACACCAGACGTAAATAACCTTGCATCGCAAACACTAGAAGGTAGATTAGTGTTAAGTGATGTAGCGGATACTAATGATATCAAAAAATCATTGTCGGCATTTCAAGGAACACAGGAGTTGCACGTGGATTGGATTTTCAAGGGAGGTTTAATTCATCGCTTTGTAGTTGATGGAGTAACTAGAAGTAATAGTGAAACTGAAGTTAAAGTACTTTGGAAAGGATCACCTTTAGGAAGTGAAGCTCAACAAGCAGAGATAGTAAAAGTTACAGCCTTAGGCGATTTTAAAGTATCAAACATCGAAGTAGTGCACGAACCAGATCAATATGTTAAAGTTCATTTTTCAGATCCTATTTTAAATGGCCAAAATTTGGAAGGATTAATTACGGTGGATGGCGCGAAGGATTTTAACTACCTTATTAATGGACACACCGTAAGCGTTTATTACAATAAGAGACTTACGCAATATCACCAAGTTCATGTAAGCAGTGGTGTTAAGAACATTGCCGGTGGAAAAATGAAAAAGGGTACTTCACTGGAAGTTCTTTTCGAAGGTCTTAAGCCGCTTGTAAAATTGTTAAACAATGGAGTAATTGCGCCACATACACCTGAAGGTGTTCAGTTTCCTTTTGAAGCGGTAAATTTAAAAGCAGTAGATGTTTACGTTACCAAGATTCACGCTAATAACATCCATCAGTTTTTACAGGTGAATAGTTTAAGTGGTGATTACCAGTTAAAGAGAGTATCAGAAGAAGTTTATGTTCAAACCATTATGTTGAACAGAGATGAAAAACTAAACTTACACCAATGGAATAAATTCTTTATAGACTTGACGCCAATAGTTTCCAAAGATGAAGGAGCCCTTTACCAAGTAGAGATTAGATTCAAAAAAGAATATAGCATTTACGGTTGTGCTGGCGAGGAAAGCAATGCACAAACTTCCGTACAGAAAATTAAGAAGACTCACAATACAGAGTGGACTGAAGCCGGATGGGATAGTTACGATTATTGGTATGATTACGATTACTATGATTATGACGATTATTATTATGACTATGATTATGACTACAAAGAGCGCAAAAACCCTTGCAACTTGGCGTACTACAGTGGAAAAACTGTTAAGTCAAATATCTTAGCATCGGATATTGGAATAGTAGCAAAAGCGGGCGGAGATAAGGTCATGCACGTTTTCTTGAATAATATTTTGAATACCGCTCCACTAGCAGGTGCAACCGTTGAGTTTTATAATTATCAACAACAGTTGATCGATACAAAGACAGCAGATGATCAAGGAATGTGCGAAGCACAACTGGATGAAAAGCCATTTTTGATTATTGCCAAAAATGGGAAGCAAAGAGGTTATTTAAAGTTGAGAGATGGGGAGTCACTTTCAATGAGTAAGTTCGATGTAAGTGGAAGTTCTGTTCAAAATGGATTAAAGGGAATGTTATATACTGAAAGAGGTGTATGGAGACCAGGTGACAGTATCTACGTTGCTTTTATGTTGGAAGATAAAAACAATGTCTTGCCAGCTAACCATCCTGTGACATTCAAATTGACCAATCCACAAAATCAGTTGGTAGACAAGCAAATATTAACCAAAGGAGTAAATGGATTATACGACTTTAGAACTGCGACAGATCAAGAAGCAATCACGGGTAATTATTACGCACAAGTGTCCATCGGTAATAGAACTTTCTCAAGAGTGATAAAAGTGGAAACAGTAAAACCTAATCGTTTAAAAGTCTATTTAGATTTTGGTAAAGAAATGTTGGCGCAAGGAGACATAACCAATGCAGGTAAATTATCTGTAAAATTGCTGCATGGAGCAATTGCTAAAAACTTAAAAGCAAAAGTGGACATGACGGTTACCAGAAAAAGAACCACTTTCGACAAATTCAAGACCTACATTTTTGACGATCCAATTAAAGACTTTTATGTAGAAGATCAAGTAATATTTGAAGACTACGTAGATGAAAATGGTGAGGCTACTTTTGAACCAAAGATTTATATTGGAGAGAATGCTCCAGGAATGTTAAAAGCCAATTTCGTAACTAAGGTATTTGAAAAAGGTGGAGACTTTAGTATAGATAGAAGTTCTATTGATTATTCTCCATACGCTAGTTATGTTGGTGTGGATGTTCCAAAAGGAACCATGTATGGAAATACTCTTGTAACTGGAAAAGATCACATCATAGACGTGGCTACAGTAGATGCGCAAGGTAATCCATTGTCTGTGAAGAATGTGGATGTAAAAGTTTACAAAGTGAGTTGGAGATGGTGGTGGGATAGTTATGATAACAGCATCGCTAGTTACATTGCTAAATCTAGTTCAATCCCTGTCTTAGATAAGAAAATAAGTACTAGTAAAGGAAAAGGTCAGTTTGCTTTAAGAATCAACCAACCGGAATGGGGGAGATACTATGTGAGAGTTACAGATCCGATAAGTGGTCATACCACAGGAAAAATGATCTACATCGATTGGCCATATGAGTATAGATTAGAGAGAACTACTATTGAGAATGCCACTATGTTAAGTTTCTCTACAGATAAAGAAACATATGCTACCGGTGAAAAAGTGAAAATCAATTTCCCGTCTCCTGCTAATGGAAAAGCATTGATTACAGTGGAAACCGGTACTAAAGTATTGAAGAAATACAGTATCAATACTACCAAAGGAGAAACGAGTTATGAGTTTACCGTGAGTGATGAAATGGCTCCTAATGTTTTCGTGCACATTACTTTATTACAACCTCATGCTAAGACGCTGAATGATGCTCCGATAAGGATGTATGGAGTAGCACCAATCTTAGTGGAAGACCCTAAAACACACTTGGTACCTGTTATTACAATGCCAGAGGTGTTGAAACCTGAGTCAAAAGTGAAGGTGAGCGTAAAAGAGCAATCTGGAAAAGCGATGACTTATACGCTAGCCATAGTGGATGAAGGACTATTGGATTTAACTTCTTTCAAAACACCTAAGCCTTGGGATCATTTCTATGCTAAGGAGGCGTTGGGTGTCAGAACTTGGGATATGTACGATAATGTGATGGGTGCATTTGGTTCTGAAATGACTAAGTTACTTGCCGTAGGTGGTGATGGTGCTGCTGAAACTAAGAAGCCCAACAAAGCGAATCGTTTTGAGCCGATGGTAAGATACGTAGGACCTTTTGAATTGAAAGCAGGTGCTACCGGCACACACGAGATTGATGTGCCAAATTACATTGGCTCGGTAAGAGTAATGGTTGTGGCTGGTCAAGATGCAAAATATGGAAGTGTTGACAAAACTGTTCCAGTGAGAAGTCCACTAATGGTTTTGGGGACATTGCCGAGAGTATTAAGTCCTACAGAAGAAGTTTATCTTCCAGTGAATGTATTCGCTATGGAGGAGCAAATAAAAGACGTAACGATTGAAGTAACAACTAATGAATTACTGAAGGGTAAGGAAAAAAGACAACAGTTCCTTCACTTTGATAAGATTGGTGATGAAGTGGTCAACTTTAAACTGGATGTTCAAAAGAAAATCGGAATAGGTAAAGTTCATATCGTAGTGAAAAGTGGTAGTGAAGTGGCTAAATATGATGTGGAATTGGATGTGAGAACGCCAAATCCGGCAGTGTCTGAAATTATGGAGCAAGGTATTGAGCCTGGAGAGTCATGGAATCCGGAGATTGCCTTTACCGGAATCGATGGGACTAATTCAGCAACGATAGAATTGTCCAACTTCCCTTCTATTAATTTAGATCAAAGGTTGAAGTATTTGATTAGATATCCGCATGGATGTGTAGAGCAAACTACTTCTGCGGTTTTCCCTCAACTGGCATTAAGCAGTGTGATGAATTTGAATAATGATTTCAAAATTGGAATCGATCAAAACATCAAACAAGGATTGAATCGATTGAAATTGTTTCAAACAAATTCAGGAGGTTTGTCATACTGGCCAGGTCAATCCGATCCAAGTGGTTGGGGAACTAATTATGCTGGACACTTTATGTTGGAGGCTGAATTAAAAGGATACAAATTACCAGCAGGATTAAAAGCAGGTTGGTTGAAGTACCAAAAGAAAAAGGCGAGTGATTACAAAGTGATGACTTACCAACCTTCTTATAACATCTACACCTCTGCTTATTATGGAGATTTAGAGCAAGCCTACAGGTTATATACTTTAGCCTTGGCACAATCACCAGATTTGGGAGCGATGAATAGGTTGAGAGAGAGTAAATACCTTTCTTTAGTGGCTAAATGGAGATTGGCAGCAGCATATCAGTTGGCAGGTCAAACAACAGTGGCTAAAGAAATGGTAAAAGGACTGGAAACAGATGTTCCTACTTACTTAGAACTTTCATTCAACTATGGGAGTGACATTAGAGATGAAGCCATGATTCTAGAGACATTGGTATTGCTAGATGACCCTAAGGCAGCTGGATTAGCGAAACGAATTGCAGATTATATGAATTCATACAGGTATATGAATACACAGTCTACTGCCTACTGTTTACTAGCGGTTAGTAAGTATTTGGATGACAACAGAACATCAGATATAATGACTTTCAACTATGCGGTGAATGGCAAAGAAGTAGCTACTAAGAATACTAAGAATCCAATTTTTAGAGATGAGGTAAAAACTTCTGGTGACAAAAACGCAATTCGTATCACTAATAATGGTGAAGGAATCTTATATGCTAAATTGGTAATAGAGGGAGTTCCTGTAATTGGAGACAACAGTACGCGAGGTAGAAATGTGAATCTGCAAGTGAGGTATTTGAACATGGACAGAGAAGAAATCTCTCCAGAACAAATAGAGCAGGGGACAGACTTTATCGCTGAAGTTACGGTGAGTAATCCTTCTACAAGAGGTTACTTGAGAGAAATGACTATTGAGCACTTGTTCCCTTCTGGTTGGGAAATCCACAACAATAGAATGGATGGTTTTGCAAGTACTTTGACTAATAGTAATTCTCAGTACCAAGACATAAGAGATGATAGGATCTATACTTATTATTCTTTGTCTAAAGGCACAACCAAAACCTTCCAGGTGCAATTGAATGCTACTTACCTTGGTAAATTCTATTTGCCAACGGTGATTACGGAAGCCATGTATGACAACGAAATCTCTGCTCGAGTTGGCGGAAGATGGGTGGAAGTGATTAAGCCTAAGATGAAATAGATTTATATAAAGTCCTACGTATTGTTAAATGCGTAGGACTTTATTTGTAAGTTGGTTTTTGACTGATTAGTTTCTGCTTGTATGAGTTTTGAGGGATCCATTTTTATTAAACTTGGCTATACTCGTTAATTTACCATTCTTGTCATAAAATTTGGTCCACCTAGTATTTCCGTTCTTATACAATTTATAAGTGTACTCAATTTTACCATCTTCTTCTTCCAAGGGAGAATTATAGTAATGCCTCTGTTTTTTCCTAGATTTATACAACCTTGTTTGTTTAAGTCCACCATCTCCGCGAATGTAAATGGATTGAGTGATATGCCCATTCTCAATGGTTTGATAAAAATCTCCCCATTTTGTAGAATCGGTGAAATCGGCTATTCGCTTGGTCACTGCGCCATCACGTAATGGTGTCAATGCCTGGCTGCTAGTGATATTTTCTTTTCTGGAATGAATTACACCATTGAAAATTGATTTATTAAGAAAATAACAAAATATATCAGTATCGTTATGACATTTCCTCATTGTTACCGTTTCAGGTGAAATCGTATCTTGACTATATGCGTTAAAAAAGATAAAGAAAGAAAGGGTAAAAACTAAATAGTGTTGCATTTTCCTTTAGCGTTCTGGCTAAAACCAGTTTCATTTGGTTTTAGGTTTTGTTAGAATTAGTATACTTAGTGGAACATTCTTAAATGCACAGCAGTCTGTGTAACTTGCACCTATAAAGGCAGTTGGATAGGTTCCTTTTTCTGGTTCTTTAATATCAACTCCTCTTATGCTCCATTCCAGTCCTTTTTTATTCTTTCTGAAGTGTCGTTTCTTGGTAAAGACGTGGAATTTAAGTCCTTCATGTCTTATGGCTATGTAGACGTATTCATGGTTATATATTCCAGTGAAGTCTGCTACAATTTCAAGATTTGGCTTGCTGAGTGTTAATATTATCGAATCCGTTGAGTCTTTTTTTATTTTAGGTAGAAGTACAGTTGAATACCATTCTCTAGAGCCTTTCACTTTTGAGGGATAAAATACGCTGGTAAAAGGCACTTGATGGACACAATCTCCAACAGATATTGTTATCTGATCTGTCAACGTATCAATTCCAACCTCTGAACCATCTAGAAAGAGAGATATTGGGAAAGCATACGGGTCTTGCGCATTGGCAACATCGCAGAGCAACATAAGATATATGATTAGATAAGTTCTCAATTCAATTAATTATAACGATTCTTGTATGTTTTGTAGGGCATTGAAAAGCGCTTTGCTTCAGGTTTGCTCTGAGCCAAATTTACTTCCGAAATTACGGAATTGTTTTTACATTTTATTGGTAGTAAAGCCAAATTGTAAATTTGGCGGTGTCAGTAGGTAACTTGGCTCTCTCCAAACCTCTGAACCGCCCAATATTCTATACATCATGTTGTGCTTTGTTTTTATTATTCAAAGTACTGATAAGATAGA
>CAJYBK010000083.1 GCA_913064955.1 uncultured Flavobacteriales bacterium | reverse complement strand
AAATTTATATTGGTGTTTTGAATGGTAGCTGGTATTGCTAAATTATTTTGAGCGATTGACCCAATAAGTAATGCATTCAGGGATAAAAAAGAAAGTAGTTTCATGTAAGTTAATTCAATTAGGTGAATAATCACTAAAGGAACTAAAAGTACATTAGTCTATTTGTAACTTATGTTACATGACCTTGAATGCCATGTATTAAACTTGCTTTTTCCCTGAACCAAAATACTTATCAAAAACTAAGCAGGCAACAAGATCTCCAGTGACATTAACGGATGTCTTGAACATCCCCAAAATACGGTCGAGCCCCACAATGACGATTATTCCATCCATTGGTATTCCAACACTCTGTAACACTGAAGCAAGAATAATAATTCCTCCACCAGGAATGGCCGGTGTTCCAATGGATGCGGCAACCACAGTGAAAGTGATCAAAAGTAAGTTCATTGTGGTTAGTTCCATACCATAAGCCTGTGCCATAAATAGTGTAGTGGCACATTGTGACATGGCGGTGCCATCCATGTTGATGGTGGCTCCAATCGGAATTACAAAGTCACTTATATTAGAAGATACTCCTAGTTTTTCATCTGCAGTTTGCATGGATATAGGCATGACCGCTGCAGAACTAGATGTGGAAAAAGCCAAAAGTTGTGGCTCACGAATATCACGCAAAAAGTGTAACGGGTTTTTACCAATTAACAAAAGTAAGCCCATGTAGAATCCTAATAGAAGCAACAAACCAAGAAGAATTACCATCATATAATATCCTAAGCCAATAAAAATATCAATACCAATTCTAGATAATAAGGCTGCCATTAATCCAAATACAGCATAGGGAACCAAAACCATGGCCCAAGAAACGACAATCATACAGATCTTCTGAATGGCTGAGGTTAATCGAATAATTGGATTAGCTGTTTCTTTGTGCAGTTGAGTTATGGCTACTCCTATAATGACTGTGAAAATAACTACGGCCAGCATTTCACCGGTTAAAATGGACTCTAATGGGTTGTTAGGAATTAGATTGGATATAGCATTTGGAATGTTCTCAGTTAAATTGGGTGCTTCCTCAGTCACTGGTATCTGCTCTCCACTACTAGGGAAACCGCCAAGTTCAAAAATATATTTCCCCGGTTTCATAAGTAGAGTAAGGGTAAGTCCAATCAGAATAGAAACCACTGTGGTGAATAAGAAATAAAGAAGTAGTTTGAGCCCGAAACTTTTGAGATTATCAGATGAGTTGCTTACGATACCGGTAATAATGGAAGCAAATATCAACGGTATCATGATCATTTGGACCAATCGCATGAATATCTGTCCCGGTAATTCAAGCCAGTTGGCTGCAGTTTCACTATAATTTCCAGAAACTAATCCTGTTGCCGGATTAATCAGTACACCTAGTCCAGCTCCTAAGATTAGCCCTATGATTACCTTAAGCCATAACTTACCTTCCATTAATTTTTCTAAGTAGCCAGTAAGGTTGTTTAAAGGTGTAAATTCTATCATAAGTCAAAGGTATTGGTTATTTCTAATGCTGTACATTACTTCACATAAATTGGTGTTTTTTGCACACCATCACTGGTTGTTATCTTAACCAAATAAACTCCTTTAGCTTGCCTCGGAAGTTGCACTTCGGTTTTTTGATCTTCTAAATCCAATTTTTGAATTATTCCCCCAAAAACTTTTTGAATGCTAACAGGATATGGACCATCATTTTTGCCAATAATTTCGATTGTGAAATTCCCGTTATTTCTTAAAGGATAGATATTAAACTCGGTCCTATCATTGTTATTTTCTTCAATGGTATCAATATCCGTTTCTAAAATGACACTATCTAAATATACTTCTGGCTCGACTATACTACTATCTATTGTATCAATGATGAGTATTGTGGAATCCGTAATAATAATATTCTCCCCAGGAAATATAGAATCGCAAGATAATCTGATTGAGTCGAATCCAGAATACTTGTATAAAAAAGAAGATCCAGCATCATAAACATCTTGCTTGCCAGGGGCATTACGATCGTGGGGTGCTCCAATTAAAAAATTATTCTTAGAAATTGATACATAAGCACCATAATTATCCTGAGGATCTTTGCCTATCTCCTCTCCCAATGCTCCAAATTCCTTTACAAGTGCCCAAATTCCGCATTCATTCTTAACATACAAATAAGCCGCTCCAATCAATTTAGTCCATCCCCCTCCAACGAGCATTACATTATTATAAATAGCTAAGGAATGTCCGAAGTAATCGCGATGATGTTGCTCTGGAGCGATTATTTTTTGCTGCTCTTCCCATACACCTCTATCTCCTTTTTCAAAAACATAAACAGCGCCAGCAGTCTGAAAGTCATTAACCACTTTATGACAAACTCCTACAAACAATTCATTATTCTGAATTTTCAACTCCATCCCAAAATTTTCATACTTGTACCTATCAGAAGGAGTAATCTTTTGAGCAAAAACCCAATTAGACTCACTGTCTAATTCGTATATGTAAACAGCACCTGCCTTAATAAGTGAGTCTTCACCATTTTGATCGGTACTTTCGTTAATAGCACCAATAGCCAGATACTCATTAGACATAAACACTGTATGCCCAAATCGACCAATCTTTACCCTATTTGGTGAAACCAATTTTTGTTTTTCTTGCCATTCACCTTGATTATCACGTTCAAAAATATATGCCGCTCCTGATTGTTTTAAAGAAACGGAACCATGTTTCCCCTTTGAATGACCAAAAGCGCCTACTACTATAATGTTGTTTGAAACAGAAACATCTCCACCAAAAAATGAACCTTCTTCCTTATCAGATGCCTGCAACCTTTGAACTTCTACCCACTGTCCATTTTGATTTAGTTCAAAAACATATGACGCCCCTTCTTTCAATTCACCATAGTTGTATGCGCCTATAACCAACACACTATCTGAACGTTCCAATCCAGATCCAAATCTGTCTGATATTTTTCTATTAGAACCAATCAGCTTTTGACTTTCTACCCATGATCCATTTGAATCAACAACATAAACATATACTGCACCCATATGGTTGTTTTCTGAACTTAGGCCAGAATCTGTAGTATAACTGTCGCCTTCATCTGGGGCTGCTACAAAAGCAAAGTCATCAAAAATTTTAATATTTTGACCAAAATGGTCCCTTATATCTCTGTCAGAAGCAAATAACTTTTGGCTTTGAGTTATTTGTTGAGAGAATGAATTAAGACTTAATATTATAATTAATATATGTATAAGAAAATACCGCATAGAGGTGTAAATATATTGAATTTTAGTATTTCTTAGATTTCATAACAAGGGATATACCATTTATATCTTGAATATTGGGAAACGACTATTAGTACATGGCTAATTGTAGTTTGTTTCTTTTCCAGTTGAACACTGATGAATGAAGTTCTTAAAAATAAAAAAGTTCCTGTAATAATTTACAGGAACTTTTCGCTCTTGGTGACCTCGGAAGGATTCAAACCTTCAACCGCCACAGCCGTAATGTGGTATTCTATTCAGTTGAACTACGAGGCCATTCTAGCTTTGTAATTCTATTCTCCCGATTACTATCGGG
This sequence comes from uncultured Flavobacteriales bacterium, assembly GCA_913064955.1. Taxonomy (GTDB): domain Bacteria; phylum Bacteroidota; class Bacteroidia; order Flavobacteriales_D; family Parvicellaceae; genus Parvicella. The sequence continues at coordinate 9,513 of CAJYBK010000083.1, read as the reverse complement.
ATGAACTACGAGGCCATTTATCCTGCAAAATTAATACAACTTACTGTATCAACAAAGCAAAAGTTAATTTTTGATTATTTGGTATACTGATCAATCTCCAAAAGGAATGCTTTGATATCAGCAATTCTTCTCTCATCACTAGGGTGAGTGCTTAAAATTTCTGGACCTCCTCCACCATTCGCAGCCATCTTTTCCCAAAAAGGAATAGCAGCAGCAGGATCATATCCAGCTAATTTCGCAAATACTAATCCTAATTTATCAGATTCAGTTTCGTGGTTTCTTCCATATTTCAACATTCCAAGCGTTGCAGAACCCATAAATACCTGTTGGAAAATACTAGTTTGAGTTGTATCTGTTGGAGATAATACTGACCCAACACCATTAATGATCATTTGCTGGCTCATTCTTTCATTACCATGTCTTGCAATGGCGTGTGCAATTTCATGACCCATTACTACAGCCATTTCATTGTCATTGGCAACTAATGGAAGTATTCCTGTATATACACATACTTTTCCTCCTGGCATCCACCATGCATTGACAGTGTTTTCTTCAACTGTTTTAAACTCCCACTCAAAACCAACTAGTCTTTTAGAATAGCCTTTTTCATTGAGAAACTTTTCAGTAGCTACTTTGATTTTGTTACCAACTTCGGCCACTTTTTTTGCTCTTGGATCGGAATCTGGAAGAACAGTTGCTGAAGCCAAAAATTGAGTATACTGCGCTTTGGACATTTCTATCAAGTTTGATTCTGGCATCAAATTCGACTGTCTTCTGTGTGTAATTGGAACTTTACTACAAGCCATTAGTATGGACGATAAGACCAATAAAACGATAAATTTTTTCATTGTTTTTATTATTTAGAAAGACAAAAGTAATCAACCTTTGTCATTACTTAATCAAGACGTTGTAAAAAATCGGTAAAAACAATTGATTGTAGGTTGGACTACTCAATTTTAGCGGTAAGTCCTTGGTCAAGTAATGCTTCGCAAATAGGTTTTAGTTTTTTAAACTCTCCTCTTTTTACTTGGCACTTACCATTGTAATGAACAATGTAAGCACATTGCTCCGCTTGTGTAAGTTGGTGATCACAGTATTTGACCAATTGATTGATCACATGGTCAAATGTATTGTGGTCATCGTTGTAAAGGATGATGTCGTTTTGATCTACGACAACTTCTTCGACTACTAAAACTTCTTCTATTTGTTCTAAAACTGACATAACATTTTTGACTGTTGATACAAATTTAATAAAAAATGGTTCAATTACTTTCAATAAAAGGGATAATACTTATACTTTTGCCAAAAATTAACAAACAATGTCGATAGCAAGTTTTTTTGAAAGTGGTGAAATAACCCAAGATAAAGGTCATGTAAAAAACCTAGTATTATTAGCTCAAGCTGATGGTCATGTTAGTGACGATGAGTTATTATTGATTCACAAAATAGGACGTAAAGTTGGTTTGACTTATGCTCAGATTGGCGGTATCATTGATAGTCCAAACGGTATTGAAGTAATACCTCCGGTTAGTAAAGAAGAAAGATTGGAGCACATGGTAGACATGGTAGATATCATTCATTCTGATGGAATTATTGATGCCAGAGAAATGAATTTACTTTCAAAGTTTGCAATCCAAATCGGATTCACATCAATTCAGGATGCGCACGTTGCCGAGATCTTAGATGGAATCAATGAAGGAAAAGATAGAGAAACAATCGTTAGCGAATTAATCTAACTCTATTAATACTGGGAGGTGGTCTGAGACCCCTCCTAAATAATAATCTCCTCCGTATGTTTGGCTAGGTTGACAATTGCCATTGGCTCTGCAATATAGTACATCATTGCCGGAATAGATTTTTGCCTTTTGAGACTTAACGCCAAGGCCATCGTTATTATTTTGAAGAAAATTTCGATTAATCATCATTTGATCTATCATTAACCATTCTCCCATGTGAGAAGAGGTGCCTTTTTCGTTTTTGTCTGCTTCCGTCATTAAGTTATAAAATTCGTCTTGCTTGATGTTTTTACTTCTTTTTGACTTCAATATTCTTTCAATACTTTTGTTTTGAGGCTCGTCATTAAAATCACCCATAATAAGCGTTTTGTCTGAAGGGAAATTAAGTTGATACTCCTCAATTTTTGCTCTAACCGCAGCAGCTACATGCAGTCTTTTGTCTTCCGTTTCTTCAGCCCCATCTCTTCTTGAAGGCCAGTGATTGACAACTATTAAGAAATTTTCATCATTGATTTGACATCTAAAAAACAAGACGTCTCTCGTTTTAATGTCCTTATTCCACGGGAAGTTAATTCTAAGGAATTCGTGCCCAATGCGTTTCACATAGTCCTTATCATAGATTAAACATAAATCTATACCTCTGTTGTCAGGGCTGTTTTGATGAATGATGCTATAATGGAATTCTGATAGTTGAGTTTTTAAAATTAAATCCTCTACCACGCCTCGGTTTTCTACTTCAGTAAATCCAGCAATGATTGGATGATTATTGGAAGCGTTCAATAATATTTTTGACAGCGCATGTAACTTTCGATGATACCTTTCCAAGTTCCACTTCTTGTCTCCATGGGGGGTAAACTCTGTGTCACTCACTTTTGGATCATCGTGGATGTCATAGAGATTTTCTACATTGTAAAAAAGAATAGAATGGTTTTTTGCACTTTTCATGTTGTAAATATAATAAGATAGGTGTAACCGATTTACTGAATATTTTTATACTTTTGGTTTAGAAATATAAATCATCTATGGACGAATCTGCCGTCATTGTCTTAACCATTATCACCACAGTCTTACTTTCTGCTTTCTTTTCGGGTGTCGAAATTGCCTTTGTATCTGCCAATAGACTTAAAATTGCAATTGACAAAGAGCAGGGAGGTGTTTCATCAAAAATATTAGGATATTTCTCCAAGAAACCATCTTGGTTTATTGGCACAATGCTGCTTGGGAATAACGTTACCATCGTGATTTACTCCATATTTATGGGGCAAGCAGTTAATATGATGTTAGGGGTGTCATTGGACGATACCAGTTTTGGGGTTGTTATGGTGCAGACATTGATTTCAACCATTATTATTTTGTTTTTTGCCGAGTTTTTACCTAAATCTATTTTTAGAATAAATTCCAACAGTATTCTTACTGTAACAGCCGTGCCACTATTTATAGTGTATGTCATTCTCTTTTTACCTACTTTCATTACAATCGGATTAGCAGAGTTAATCTTAAGGCTGTTTATCAAAAAAGATGATGATGATAGTGATTTTGTGACTTTTGAAAAAGTGGATTTAGATGTATTTCTTGAGGAAGGGTTAAGCGCCAATGCAGATGATGAAGAGCAGGATTATGAAGTGAAATTATTTCATAATGCGTTAAATTTCAACGAGGTAATTGCGAGAGATTGTATGGTGCCAAGAAATGAAGTGGTGGCTATTGAATTGAATGCAGATGTGATTGAGTTGCGAGAGAAATTCATTGAAACTAATCTGTCTAAAATACCTGTTTACAAGGAAAGCATAGATAACATAATAGGATACGTACATTCTTTTGAGATGTTTAAAAACCCTGAGAGTATTAAAGCGGCATTGCTTCCAGTAAGTATTATTCCTGAGTCAATGACTGCAAACAAGGTGTTGGAAGATTTGATTAAGAAAAATCGAAGTATAGCAATTGTTATTGATGAGTTTGGTGGTACATCAGGCATGCTGACTATGGAAGATTGTATTGAGGAAATCTTTGGAGAAATTGAAGATGAACATGATTCGGACGATGTAAGGCAAGAAGTAGTGAATGATAATGAGTTCTTGTTTGGAGGAAGAATTGAAATTGACATTATCAATGAGAGGTACCCTTTGTCTATTCCAGAAAGTGAAGAATACGAGACATTAGCTGGATATATTATCAATCAATTAGAAGATATTCCGGAAGTTGGTGACGACTTTCGTTACAAAAACTATAAATTTACAATCCAGGAAGTTTCGTCTACTAAGATTGAACTGGTGCGAATAGAAATTCTGGAAGAAGATATTTAACTTGAATCTTATCGAGAAAATATTTGGGAAAGTACCATTTGCTTTTACTAAAAATTTAAAGCAAGGAAAACTTGTCACGCAAATACTCAAAGTTGTTTTAGATTCAGAAGAATCGAGTTTTGTCGATGTAGGCAGTCATAAAGGTGAGTTTTTAAAGGTGGCGCTAAGAATTGCTCCTAGAGGTGAACATTATGCTTTCGAAGCAATTCCTAATTATTATGAAAAACTGAAGCCTGAATTTCAAAATTATGTCAACTTATACAATATTGCGATTACCAATTACAAAGGTGAATCAGAATTTAATTTTGTAGAGTCAAACCCTAGATTGAGTGGGTTTAAAAAAAGGGATTACCCTAAAACGGAAAAAATCATTCCGATTAAGGTTCCTACAGATTCCCTTGATAACTTGTTGAAAGACGCCACGAGCATAGATTTAATTCGAATAGATGTTGAAGGGGCAGAGCATGATGTATTAGATGGAGCGAAAAGGATGTTGTTTAAGCATAACCCGCACATTCTTTTTGAACATACACAAGGTGCTGCGGAATATTACCAAAATGGCCCGGAGGAAATGTGGGAACTTTTGGTCAACCAAATGGGCATGAAAATAAACACAATGAACGGCTTTTTAGAGAAGCAAAAGCCTTTTACTAAAACACATTTTAAATTATTGTTTGAAACAGGTCAAGAATCCTATTTTATTGCTTATTTTTAGTAGAATATATTTGAATTAACTTAATAAAACCTTTTATAGTGATTGCTTGGATTTCCTTTTCTGTTTTAGTTACCATTATTCTCTTTTTTGATTTAGGGATTCTTAATAAAGAACCACATCGAATATCTTCAAAGGAGGCTGGACGAAACACCTTGATTTTCTTTGTGATTGCCATGTTGATGGCTGTAGGTATATATTTCATTTACACTTATCAATTGGTCGGTAACCCCACGTTAATCTCGCCTTACGAAGCTAGTCTAAAATTTGTGACAGGTTATTTCGTAGAATTTGCCTTGAGTATTGATAATATTTTTGTGATAGCCTTGCTTTTCGGTAAGTTTATGGTGCCCGATAAGTTTCAGCATAAGATTCTTTTTTGGGGAATTATAGGCGCAGTAGTATTCAGGTTATTAATGATATTGTTTGGTGTAACATTGATTAATAACTTCACCTGGACTATCTATTTATTTGGAGGCTTTCTTATTTTTTCAGGACTTAAAATGTTATTCGAAAAAGAAGACATTGATAACGCAGAAACTGCATTAGAAAGGTGGATTAATAAAGTTTTAGTGATCAAAAAGGACATAGTTTCTGGGCGGTTTTTTGTCAAGGAAAATGGTCGAAGATATGCTACTACATTATTCCTAGTGTTGATTTTGGTAGAATTTACTGATTTGATTTTTGCACTTGACAGCGTGCCTGCAATTATTTCCATAACGCCAGATCCATTTATTGTATTCACTTCCAATATCATGGCTATTTTAGGTCTGAGAAGTTTATATTTCTTTTTAGCGGCAATGCTAAATAAGTTTAGCTACTTGAAATATTGCCTAGTCGTAATATTGGTTTTCATTGGGGTTAAGATGGTGCTTTCGCATACGGTTCATTTACTAGAGTGGTTGTCACTACTGGTTGTAATTGGATCACTTGTGCTTGGAGTTATTGTTTCTCTTATGAAGACTGCAACAAAAAGCATAGATTAAATATTAACAAAAATCAAAATTCATTATTTGCAAACCAATTATTCTTTCTACTTTTGCAGCGAATTTTAGAAAACAATAATTAAACATTATACATAATGTCTGTATTAAAAGGTAAGATTTCACAGGTAATTGGACCTGTAGTAGATATCAGTTTTGAAGGAGCTGGTGCGTTGCCAAACATCTTGGATGCAATTGAAATCAAGAAAGAAGATGGAACGCTATTGATTTTAGAATGTCAGAAGCACGTTGGTGAAGAAAGAGTAAGAGCTATCGCGATGGATACATCTGATGGTTTGTACAGAGGAATGGAAGCGATTGCAACTGGTTCTCCTATCACAATGCCTACTGGTGACCAAGTGAAAGGAAGATTGTTTAACGTAGTTGGAGATGCTATTGATGGTATCGAAGAGTGCGATAAAACAACAGGAGGAGCGTCTATTCACAGATCTGCTCCTAAGTTTGAAGAATTAACAACTTCTACTGAAGTACTTTTTACAGGGATTAAAGTTATCGATTTGATTGCCCCATATTCTAAAGGTGGTAAAGTTGGTTTATTCGGTGGAGCAGGTGTTGGTAAAACAGTATTGATCCAGGAGTTGATTAACAACATTGCAAAAGCATACGAAGGATTCTCAGTATTCGCTGGTGTAGGTGAAAGAACACGTGAGGGTAACGATTTATTGAGAGAGTTCTTAGAATCAGATATTATCCGTTATGGTGAAGACTTTAAGCATTCTATGGAAGAAGGTGGATGGGATCTTACTAAAGTAGATAAAGTAGAATTAGCAAAATCTCAAGCAACATTAGTTTTCGGACAAATGAATGAGCCTCCAGGAGCAAGAGCTCGTGTGGCACTTTCTGGTTTGACTATGGCTGAGTACTTCCGTGATGGTGGTGAAGATGGTCAAGGGAAAGATATTCTTTTCTTCGTAGATAACATCTTTAGATTTACACAAGCTGGTTCTGAGGTGTCAGCACTTCTTGGACGTATGCCTTCTGCGGTAGGTTACCAACCAACATTAGCCTCAGAGATGGGTGCGATGCAGGAACGTATTACTTCTACTAAGAAAGGATCTATTACATCAGTACAAGCGGTTTATGTACCTGCAGATGATTTAACGGATCCAGCACCAGCAACAACGTTTGCTCACTTGGATGCCACTACGGTACTTTCTCGTAAGATTGCTGAGTTAGGAATTTATCCAGCGGTAGATCCATTGGATTCTACTTCTAGAATTTTGACTGCTGCTATTCTTGGTGATGAGCACTATGATTGTGCACAAAGAGTAAAAGAAACATTACAGAGATATAAAGAATTACAAGATATTATCGCGATTCTAGGTATGGATGAATTGTCTGAAGAAGATAAATTAGTCGTACACAGAGCAAGAAGAGTTCAAAGATTCTTATCACAACCATTCCACGTTGCTGAGCAATTTACAGGATTGAAAGGTGTGTTAGTTTCTATTGAAGATACTATCAAAGGATTCAACATGATTATGGATGGTGAAGTTGATCAATACCCAGAGTCTGCATTTAACTTGAAAGGTTCTATTCAAGATGCAATTGATGCTGGTGAGAAAATGCTTGCTGAAACTAAATAAACCATTACAAAATGACTGTAGAAATAATAACACCGGACAAAGAATTGTTTAATGGCGATGCAACTTCATTGGTGGTGCCAGGAAGTGACGGTTTGTTAGGTATTCTTAATAGCCATGCACCTTTGATTTCATCTTTGAAAAAAGGTGTGGTAAAACTTTCTACTGATAGTGGAGAACAAACTTTCGACATCAAAGGTGGTGTGGTAGAAGTTTTAAATAATAAAGTTATGATTTTGGCTGAGTAAAATTAGTCAGATTACCATATTTGAAAGCCCTGTCAATTTTTATTGATGGGGCTTTTTTTGTTGCTAATGAAATTCTTTCCACAAAATCTGCGCCTTTGCCAATCCCACGCAACCTACTAATTGCTCCATAGTTGCCTCCTTAATTCTAGAAACAGATTTAAATTCTTTGATTAATTCTAATTGCGTTTTGTCTCCAATGCCCTTTATGCCTAGTAATTCAGATTGAATGAATTTCTTACTTCGCTTTTTTCTATGATGTGTAATTCCAAAACGATGTGCTTCGTTTCTTGCTTGTTGAATTATCTTGAGGGTTTCACTTCGCTTATCCAAATAGATCGGAACAGAATCTCCAGGAAAGTATATTTCTTCCAGTTTCTTAGCTATACCAATGATGGCAATTTTACCGAACAACTTTAGTTCACGTAAACTTTTCACTGCGCTGCTTAGTTGTCCTTTTCCTCCATCTATTACAATCAGTTGAGGCAATGGCTCTTTTTCGTCCAAAAGTCGTTTATATCTTCTGTAAACAACTTCTTCCATACTCGCAAAGTCATCCGAACCAACTACAGTTTTAATATTGAAATTTCTATAATCCTTTTTGGAAGGCTTTCCATCTTTAAAAACCACACAAGCGGCCACTGCATTTGTCCCATGAAAATTGGAATTATCAAAACACTCAATGTGTCGTGGTTCTACTTTGAGTCGTAAATCGGCTTTCATTTGTGCCATTATGCGATTAGCATGTCTGTCTGGATCTACAATTTTTACTTGCTTTAACTGTTCAAGTCTATAGTACTTAGCATTTCTTATTGATAAATCTAAAATGTGTTTTTTATCACCTAATTTGGGAATGGTTACTTTTACATCATCTCCAAAATCAATTTTAAAAGGCACGTAAATTTCTTTAGACTGCGAGTTGAATCGTTGTCTGATTTCTACAATCGCAATTTCTAATAATTCCTTATCTGTTTCGTCAAGCTTCTTTTTAATTTCAAGCGTATGTGAACGCACAATGGAGCCCAATGATATTTGCAAAAAATTCACATAAGCGTAACTTTCATCACTAACAATAGAAAATACATCAACATTGTTGATTTTTGGGTTTACAATGGTTGATTTGGCTTGATAGTTTTCTAAAACATCAATTTTTTCCTTTACTTTTTGTGCTTCTTCAAAGTGCATGTCTTTTGCAAGGTTGTGCATTTGTTTTTTAAAGCGTTGCAAGGAGTCTTTAAAATTTCCTTTTAAAATTTCACGAATGGCTTTTATGTTTTCTTCATATTCTTCAACCGTTTCATGACCTTCACAAGCACCTTTACAATTTCCTAAGTGATATTCTAGGCAAACTTTATACTTTCCTGCTTCAATTTTTTCTTGCGATAAATCGTAATTACAGGTACGTAATTGATACAAGCCTCGTATTAAATCTAGCAATGTATAAACAGTTTTTACACTTGTGTAAGGTCCAAAATATTCGCTGCCATCTTTTATTAGTCGTCGTGTTTGGAACACTCTAGGGAAACGTTCATTTTTTATGCAAATCCATGGATATGATTTATCATCCTTCAATAATACATTATAACGTGGCTTGTGTTTTTTAATAAGGTTATTCTCCAATAAAAGTGCATCTGTTTCAGTTTCAACCACAATGTGTTTTATGTTCGCTATTTTTTTTACAAGAATGCGAGTTTTACCATTTTCGTGTGTTTTAGTAAAATAGGAAGTGACTCTTTTTTTTAAATTTTTGATATAAATAATCTTCAATTTATGCCTAGTAAAATAGCTAAGATATGCTATGCTAACAGTTCTTATCACCTTATGATACTTAGGAGTATCACTCATGAGAAAACAGATCGAATTGATTGCATTTCATCTACCAAAGAGCCTAAAAAAAAGCACCGTAGAACAGACACTCGGAATCACCCTT
>CAJYBK010000082.1 GCA_913064955.1 uncultured Flavobacteriales bacterium | reverse complement strand
GTTAAGTGAGTGAGTGGGGTGTCTGGAGGTACAGTGGATAATTCAACTTTGACTGGTCAACCTGCTGGTTGTTATACGCTAGAAGTAATAGATGATGTGGGATGTGCTGCTTCTCAAACTGTTTGTGTTGGAGAGCCTCAGGCGCTTAATGCCACTTTTGTGAATACTAACGATGTAAGTTGCTTTGGATTGTGTGATGGTGCTACAACGGCTATATTTTCAGGTGGAACAGCTCCTTACACTTTCTTATGGAGTAATGGGCAGACAACCGCAACAGCGGTGAACTTATGTCAGGGAAATTACAACATAAACATTACAGATGGAAATGGTTGTACATTGGCAAGTAGTGCTACTATCAATGAACCTGCACCGCTGACAACTGTTCAGATGGGAGGGAATTCAACGCTATGTAACAATACTTGTGACGGTTCTGTAGTTGTACAATCCTTAGGAGGAACAGCACCTTATTCCTATGTTTGGTCTCCAGGAGGAATTAGCTCTAATACTGCAACTGGATTGTGTGCTGGGAATTATGCTTTGCAAACAACAGATGCCAATGGTTGTCAAATTAATACATCCTATGTAGTTACCTCGCCAACTTTATTGACAGGGACAATTTCATCGACCACTGCTACATGTGGTTTGTGCAACGGAACTGCTTCTATGGTAGCGAATGGAGGAACAACACCTTACAGTTACTTATGGCAAAATGGACAGAGCAATTCGATGGCAACTGGTGTTTGTCCTGGTGCAATTGGTGGAGTCATTACTGATGCAAACGGTTGTGTAGTTAATCTTAATATAAACGTACCAAACATTGCGGGTCCAACGATTACAGGTTTTAACACAACAGACTTGACTTGTTTTAATGATAATAGTGGGGAAGCGACTGTTGTGTTTACAGGAGGTACAGCACCTATAGGATTTAATTGGACAACAACTGGTCAAACAACTGCGTCTCTTGTTGCTGCACCTGCAGGAAATCACTGTGTAGAATTAACAGACGCAAATGGATGCGTGGCATATGATTGTATCGAATTAAATCAACCTAATGCCTTAAATGGTGTGCCGGACCAAGATGCTACTATTTGTTTCGGTGATTCAGTACAGTTATGGGCAAGTGCTACTGGTGGCACTGGACCTTATACGATCAACTGGTTAGCACCTGATGACAATCTTTCTGGAGCTGGTCCAATATATGTTGTGACTGATGTTTCACATAGTTATTGTTTTGATGTAGTTGACGCTAATGGATGTGCAGCAAACTCATCATCATGTATTGATATTACAGTTACACCTCCTTTAGAGGTAACTGTAAGTGGTACTTTAGGGATTTGTTTAGGTGATAGCGTTAACTTGAGTTCAATTCCTTCGGGAGGAAATGGTTCACCTTATTCTTACGAGTGGTTTTATGATGATACCGCTTCAACTTCAATTGACGACAATCAGGATTTAGTGAATTATCTAGGCTCTCCAGGTGTTTACTATGTGATTCTCAATGATGGGTGTTCAAGTCCTGCAATTGACTCTGCAATAGTTTCTCAAGAACCATTTCCACAAGGATTTATTTCTGTAGTTGACTCATCGGTTTGTTTTCCGGAGGAAGTGCAATTCATGGTTACCAGTGATATTGGTGTATTCTACGATTGGGATTTTCAGTCAGATGAAGTGATTGATTTCTCTACGATCGATACCAATGCAGTATTTTCGTTTCCTGCTCCAGGATCTTACGATGTTAGTGTAACAATTACAAGCGCTTTGGGTTGTGAGATAACAATAACTGATAGCGCAGCAGCTAATATTTACGCTCCACCAACGGCAGATTTTAATATTTATCCAGAATCAGTTTCTATACTTATTCCAGAAGTGAATGTGGTAGATGCTTCTTCTTCCGCAAATTCATGGTCATGGGATTTTACAGAGGACAATCTAATTGATGATACACTTCAAAATACAATTTATACATACGATGATTTAGGTATTTATACTATTATGCTGGCAATAGCGGACTCAAATGGTTGTGTTGATACAGTATATAAAAGTGTTGAAGTTAAAGAAGATTATCAGATTTATGTGCCAAATACTTTTACGCCTGATAATGACGGTATTAACGATTTCTTTTTTGCTAAAGGTACTGAAGGGGCTTTGGAGTTTCGTATGGAGATTTATGATAGATGGGGACTTCTAATATGGGAAGGGCATAAAATGTCATCTCAATGGGATGGTACTTATCTGAATGCGCCAGTGCCAATGGACACTTATGTATGGAAGGTGCAAGTCTTATTTCCTAATGATGAGGAACAAAGAGTCTACATAGGTCATGTCAATGTGTTGCATTAATGGAGTTAAAAAATCATAATGGAATAAGACTAAGGATATAGCCAAAAGCGATCCTCAATAACTATTATTACATTATTCAAATATTTTTGTCCGGGATAGAGGTCAAACAAAAAAGCACCTTCTATTTTAATAGTTGGCGCTTTGTTATTATATGAAATTACTAAAAGCCTATATTAGGCAAATTAGTAGAGAGTATTTTAGATCATTTATCTCTTTGAAGCTTTTTTTGCTTTTTTCTCCTCTCTTTTTTCTTTTAGTGTTTTGGTGGATTCTTTCTTAACTGTTTTCTTAGCATCTTTACTTTTAGCCATGTTTTCTATGTTTTATATTTTAGACCAATGTATGCATAATAATGACTGCATTATCATAATAATACAAAGCTGACTTAAAATTGACTACAAAGACCTATCTAGTCAATTGTTTAATTATTTCTGAGTGAGAAGGGTAGTTGGTAATTAAATCTAAACGGTCGGCCAGTTCAAAATCTTCAAAATCAAAGCCTGGTGCAACTGTGCAACCTACAAAAGAAAAATCATTTTCATTTTTTACGCTACTAGCAAACCAACAACCTCTTGGAACAGTTAATTGCGGGACTTGACCTTGCTCAAGTTCCAATCCAACTTCATGTCTAGTGTATCGTCCTTCTTTGTCTATAACGTGAACGTAAAGCGGAGAGCCTTTGTAAAAGTGCCAAATTTCATATTGTTTAATTCTGTGAAAAGCGGAAAAATTATCAGAAGTCAATAAAAAGTATATACTTGTGCAAAAATTACGATCTCCAGAAAAGTCTTGAAGCCCTTCTTTTGGAATGATTCCTTCACTGCGATAAACCTCTTTAAAGAACCCTCCTTCAGGATGAGGCAACATTTCAAGATGTTCTACTATATTGTTAATTTCAGTTGTTTTCATAGGTTGATTATTTAGCAAATAACTGGTTGATATCTTTGAATGCTTTAAACTCCAATGCATTGTTCTCAGGATCCAAAAAAAACATAGTGGCTTGCTCGCCAACTTGGCCTTTGAACCTAATATAGGGTTCGATTACAAATTCAATTCCGTGTTTTTGTAATTTCTCCGCTAATGAATGCCAATCTTCCCAATTTAAAACTACACCAAAGTGGGGAACAGGCACGTCCTTGCCGTCTACTGGATTGGAGAGAGGTTTTGTACTAACTTGGTCGTTGGACTTTTCGTGGATTACCAATTGGTGTCCAAAGAAATTGAAGTCTACCCAATGTTGGGAACTTCTGCCCTCAGTGCACCCTAAATCTTCTTTGTAAAATTTTCTGCAAAGTTCAAGGTTCTGAACAGGTATTGCTAAGTGAAATGGATTCATATTTTTTATTAAAAACTAAAATTAACTAAATAAATCACCAAGTTAGAAGATAAGATATAGCATTATTGAATATAATTAATCCTAGGGTTAGAGTAAATTTCCATTTGTCAGATTTTTTCCAAATATGTTTCTTACTCTTGTTTGTAACGAAAAAATACCTACGTGGTTCTAATAAGAAATAAAATCTATAATTATTGTACTAAGGTAGAAAAAGTTCGGAATGTTATGAATATAAAACCTCCCTTCTTTCTAATGTTAAAAATAGAGTAGAAGAGAGGTTAACTTAACCTAACTATGAAATAGGATCTTATTTATCTTCTTGATGTTCTTCGTTTGGAATTTCAACTTGTTCTGATGATATTTCCTTTTTTCTGAATACCAATTTATTATTAAACTCATCTATGATGATGTCTGAATCTACCGTAACTTCTCCAGAAAGTAGTGATTTAGATAACTCGTTCAACAAGTTCCTTTGGATCACTCTTTTTACTGGTCTTGCCCCAAATTGTGGGTCGTAACCTAAATTGGTTAAGAAGTCCAAAGCAAATTCAGTTGCTTCGATATGAATGTGCTTCAAGTTCAACTTTGCTTGTAACTGACCAATTTGAATTTCAACAATTTTTCTGATATCAGTTTTACTCAATGGATGGAACATCACGATTTCATCAATTCTATTCAAGAATTCTGGTCTCATAGATTTTTTTAATAAATCCATTACTTGAAACTTAGTTCTTTCCATCACTTCATCCATGTTTCCTTCCGTCACATCATCATAGTTCGCTTGAATGATTTCAGACCCTGTATTGGAAGTCATAATAATAATAGTGTTTTTGAAATTAACCAATCTTCCTTTACTATCCGTTAATCTTCCGTCATCCAGAACTTGCAGCAATGTGTTGAATACATCTGGATGTGCTTTCTCAATCTCATCTAATAAGATTACTGAGTAAGGTCTTCTTCTAACTGCTTCAGTTAACTGTCCGCCTTCATCATATCCAACGTATCCAGGAGGCGCTCCAACTAATCTAGAAACACTATGTCTTTCTTGATATTCACTCATGTCTATCCTTGTCATGGCGTTATCATCATCAAATAGGAATTCACTCAAGGCTTTGGCTAACTCAGTTTTACCAACACCAGTAGTCCCTAAGAAAATGAAGGATCCTATCGGTCGTTTCTCATCTTGAAGTCCGGCTCTGTTTCTTCTCACAGCATCACTTACGGCAATAATTGCTTCATGTTGTCCAACAACACGTTTTGCTAATTCTTCCTCAAGTCTCAGTAGTTTTTGACTTTCGCCTTCAAGCATTTTGGTGACAGGAATACCGGTCCATTTGCTTACTACATCAGCAATTTCCTCAGCATCGACTTCTTCTTTGATCATTTTAGAATTAGATTGCATCTCAGCCAATTCAGCTTTTGTACTTTCAATTGTTGCAGCTAGTTCTTTTAAAGTTCCGTATCTAATTTCAGCAACTCTTCCAAAGTCACCATTTCTTTCCGCTTGTTCCGCTTCAAGTTTTAGGTCGTCAATTTCTTGTTTGGAAGTTTGGATTTTGTCCACCAATGCTTTCTCAGATGTCCATTTAGCCAAGAAAGAGTCTCTTCTGTCATTAAGGTTAGCTAATTCTTCTGCAATCAATTCCATCTTCTTCTTATCATTCTCACGCTTGATAGCTTCACGCTCAATTTCTAGTTGCATGATTTTTCTTTCAATCTCATCTAGTTCTTCTGGTTTTGAGTTGATTTCCATTCTTAATTTGGAAGCTGCTTCATCAATTAAGTCAATAGCTTTGTCTGGAAGAAAACGTTCGGTTATATATCTCTGAGAAAGTTCCACCGCTGCAATAATTGCTGCATCCTTAATTTGGACTTTGTGATGGTTCTCGTATTTTTCTTTAATACCTCTCAGGATAGAGATTGCATCTTCTGTTGTTGGCTCATCAATAAGTACTTTCTGGAATCTTCTTTCCAATGCTTTGTCTTTCTCAAAGTATTTTTGATATTCATCCAAAGTTGTTGCACCAATTGCTCTTAATTCTCCTCTGGCTAAAGCAGGTTTTAAGATGTTTGCAGCATCCATTGCTCCTTGTCCTCCGCCAGCACCAACTAAAGTGTGTATTTCATCTATGAACAAAACTATCTGCCCATCTGCTGATGTCACTTCTTTAATAACCGCTTTTAATCTTTCTTCAAATTCTCCTTTATATTTGGCTCCTGCAATTAACGCTCCCATATCCAAAGAATATATAATTTTATCCTTTAAATTCTCAGGAACATCTCCACTGATGATTCTGTGCGCTAACCCTTCTGCAATGGCTGTTTTGCCAACTCCTGGCTCACCAATAAGTATAGGGTTATTTTTAGATCTTCTTGTAAGTATTTGAAGTACTCTTCTGATTTCTTCATCTCTTCCTATTACAGGGTCTAATTTACCTTGACTAGCTAGTTTATTGAAGTTCAAGGCATATTTTTCTAATGAATTATAAGTGTCTTCTTGACTTTGAGAAGTAACTCTTTCACCATTTCTTAATTCTTCGATGACTTTACTTAGTCCTTTTTCTGTTAGACCTTGGTCCTTCATTAATTGACTGGTTTGGTCATTACTTGCTATAATTCCTAAGAGTAAATGTTCGATGCTTACAAATTCGTCTTTCATTTTTCTTGACAAAGCAGTAGCTTTGGTTAGAGTTTCCCCTGCACTTCTAGATAATTGTACTTGGCCCCCACTTACTTTAGGGTATGATGATACAATGCTGTCAAGTGTCTTTTCAAAAACTTGTGTGTTTACACTAAACTTACTTAAAATATGTTGTGTTAGATTTTCATCTGATTTGAGAATACCTTTAAGTATGTGCGCATTCTCTATGGATTGCTGCCCGTTTGAAACAGCTTCGAGGTTGGCTTCAGAAATTGCTTCTTGTGCCTTGATAGTGAAATTGTTTAAATTCATAATTGTGTTTTTTAATGATTTTTAGACAAGCGTTTTTAGATAGGTTTTCAAAAAATAATTTCGATTACAGTTTATCTTAAAACCGTTCTGTCGAAGAACCTTAGTCAAATCTAGTTCCAAAACAGCTTAGCGGACAGAATAGCAGGAAATAGTAAGTTTTTTTAAGGAAATACATTGCTTAAACGGTAAAAATGTCAGTGGTAACAACGGTTTTCGGACTTTTAGTCATTGTTCGTTTTGTAAACAAGCATATCCGGAGATTCAAAAATTAACTTAACATTATTCAATTCATAGACCCATTCTTTGTGATTAATGGAAAGGATTAAATATTGAGTTTTTAGGTTGTTATGAAAATGATCGAACTTTTCTTTTAATTGTAATTCAGAATTATAACCATCCATAATTGATTGATTCTTTGTTATGGGATATAATTCAAGTGAAATGTAATAACTGTTGTCCCAACCTATGAAATCAATAAAAATGTCTTGGTCTTTTTTCAATTCAGTTTCTAATGTTTTAGTGACGTCAAGCACACTTTTATTTTTTACTAAAGGTAATGGACTGACTCCATCAGTGTTGTATATTATGGAAAGCAATAGGGTTAATGATATACCAAGCGCTTGCAAATTAAAGTTTGTACTGATTCTTTTTATCCAGGAATTTTCTTGAAATATCAAAGGCAAGCAAAGTAAAGTGAGTGTCCCGATAAACCTAGGATGATGCACAATAGTTCCTGTCACTGATTTGTAGATGAGTAATAAAAAGAAAAGTATAGGTGGAAGTATCCATGGAGAGGAAATAAGTTTTTTGAAATTGGTAAATCCTTTTATTATTGAAAGAAGAAAAAACGGTCCTATGGAGATAAGTAGCATAAATGGAAAAAACCAAACCTTACGAAGTAAATTTTCCCAATCAGTTACTTCTAACACATTAACAGCTCTAATACTATGGAACATATCACCATATGTATAATAGTTACCAATAATCCAGAATAAAGGAAACAAGGATGCACTTAATCCAAATATGAATGCATTCTTCCATTGTTTGGTTAATAGCAATGATAGTCCTAAGAATAAGATAAGCGGCCAAGCTTCAAATCTAATTCCTGCGGCTACGGAGAAACAAAGTCCAGCCAAAATAGTGATGACAGATTTAAAAGATTTGTAAGAAATAGAAAGCAGATTCATACCAATTGCAAGAAACAAGTAGAAGCTAGTCTCAGAAAGGTTTATTAAAGATGTACGGAAGATGATCGGTGAAAGCGCAAAAATTAAAACACCAATAAAAGCATCTTTAGCGGTAAATTCTCTCTTGAGAAATAAATAAATAGGATAAAGTGTCAAGCAACTAAAAATCACATTCATGATTCTTGGAGATAATATTATATCGGGATATAGCCAAATTGAGAATCCGGTTAAGTAGATATGAATTGGAGCCCAGATGCCTTCATAAATGAAACGTGGCGACATCATCATCTGATGACCTAATTGCGTTCTGGTTACCGCGTCCGCATCCACTGTTTGTGTAAAGAACAAAAGAATGAATTTCAATACAAACAAAATCAGTACAAAAATGTGTAGCCTTTTATGAGAGTAGGAAATGTTGAATGCTTTCACGTGGTTGGATAGATATTAAATCATGGCGAAGATAAATAAGAAGTATTAAAAATTAGATTGTTAACTATTTAATTATGTTAAGTGATTTTGTGGTATTAATATTGATTTCTTTGCAAATTGAATGACAAATCTCTTTTTTAAAATACTATTTTCATGTTTGGTTTCATTGCATAGTTTTCATGCAGTTGCAGATATGCAGTTATTAGAAATTGGCATTTTTAGAAGTACTAAATTAAAGAGTGTTAAGTTTATTCCATCGGATAACACTTATGAAATATTTGATGCAAATGATTCATTGATTTATCATTTGCAAAAAAATGAAAGTGTAATTGTAAAAGTAAATTCAAATAAGACAATAAGTGTGAAGGTGCCTGGCGAAGATTTGGGAGACTTTACAGAAGTTAGAATATTAAGCAATAATTTTGAAAGTTATTATAATATTAAAGGCATAAGCCCAGTAACCAAGGACAGAGATTACTTTGGTGGTGTATCTGTTTTTTCATTGAATGGAAATTTAGATGTGGTTAGTTTGGTAAGTATGCATCATTATTTAATTGGTGTTATTGAATCAGAATCAGGCAATCATCAAGGAACTGAATATTATAAAGTTCAGGCTATTATTAGTAGGACCTATGCTTTAAAAAATAGTTCCAAATTTAGGCATGAAGGTTTTATGATGACCGACTTAGTTAACTGTCAAGTGTATCTGGGTAAGATGTATCGTAATCCTAAGATAGAACAGGCTGTAAAAGAAACTAGTAATATGGTTTTGGTGGACGATGAAATGGATTTCATTTCTGCAGCATTTTACTCAAATAGTGGCGGTCAAACTGCCAATTCTGAGGATGTGTGGAGTAGAGAAGTTCCTTACTTAAGGAGTGTTAGTGATCCTTTTTCAAAAGGTAGGTCTACTTACTATTGGACAAAAACTTTCGATAAGGAAGATTTCTTAAAGAAACTAAGTAGTTATTACAATTATCCCATCGATGACTCCATGGCTGTTGCCTTAGCTTTAAATTGGGGGCAGGTTAATAGAGCAAAGTATTTTGTGGATTGGAAGTATCATATACTCTTAACTGATTTCAGAAAAGATTTCAAACTGAGAAGTACTTATTTTTCCGTTGCTATGGATGATGGTAAAGTTTTGCTAAAAGGAAGAGGTTTTGGACATGGAGTGGGATTGTCTCAACAAGGTGCTATGACAATGTGTGATATGGGATATAGTTATAAAGATGTACTCCATTTTTATTATACTGGAGTACATCTAATAGATCTAAATCAAAGAGAGTTTTATTTAGCAGATTGATTTAAATAAATAGCATTTGGGTTCTATCTCCATCCGCTCTTTCGTAAAAATCACCGACAGTTAATATGCCATCTATTTCATCAATTAAATCTTCTTTTTTGATTTTAAACATGTCCATTGCCAACTTGCAAGCCCATAGTTTTGAGCCAGATGCTGAAAGCATTTCTAAAAATTCATCTACAGGAGGAATGTCTAATTTTTCCATTTCAGATTTCATCATTTTTGTTGCTAATGCTTCCATTCCCGGAAGACCTCCAAGAAGAGTAGGGATATGCATTGCTGGATTGCCAACTGTTGCAACTCTCAAGTCTCTTAGCTTATCCTTTTGAATAGCTTCTAAACCAAAGAAGGTAAAGAATATTTCGGATTCAATGCCCTCCATTCTTGCTCCATTTGCCAGAATGAAACATGCATATACATTTTCTATGGTGGCTTTTGAAAGAATTAAAAGAATTTTCTTTACAGGTAGTTTTTCTTGATTTTCCATGTTTATTTTTTTGTATTTAAATACAACTTACTGGTTTTGGTATTCCTGCAAGTTTACTTGCTGTTTTTAAAGGTGCTTTAGGAAATAATTGGTAGAATTCCTTAATATCTACGATTCCACTTTTTCCAACTTTTCTCATTGTGATATCTACGCCCTCTTTACACTGGTCTTGAAGATATTTTAATACCGTCCAATGCTTTTCTGTTAGCTCAATACTTTCTTCTTTTGCTAATTCTTTTGCAATATCTTCATTCCATTCATTAAGGTCTTCCATGAATCCTTGATCGTTGCATTTTACGCAGTATCCTGCTATTGTTTTCTCGTTCATTATTATTGCTATTTATTAATTTGTTTGCCCGCTTTTTTCATTTTACTTGTCACAAAAGGAATAGGCCTTCCTTTGATGAGTATATTCCAATAAATCCATCTGAAAGCAAGTTTACCCCAGTGGTTAATTCTATTTTCTTTTAATAGCCTTAAAGGACCAATACCAGGAATAGGGAAGGTGCCTTTCACTGGTTCTTGTTCGTAGTTAAAGTCGATTAATAATGCTTTGCCATTTCCAGTTTCAATAAAACAATTGGAATGACCGTCAAATTCAGGATCTAAAGGTTCTCCTGCTATGTATTTTAGAATGTTTCCAGTAACAATATCAGATTCAAAGTGTGCAACTGCACCTGCTTTGGAAGCAGGAATGTCGGTTGCGTCTCCAATTACAAATATATTTTCTTTCACTTTACTTTGAAGGGTATGTTTGTCTGTAGGAACAAAATTTAAATCATCACCCATTGCAGATCTCAGTATTAAGTCGTCACCCATATTAGTCGGAACAGTTACTAAAAGGTCATAATCTACCGATCTATCGCCATAGTCTACGATCTGCTTTTTCTCCGTATCCACTTTTTCAATATTAAAATCGGAAACAATTTTAATTTGTTTGGACTCCAGTAAATATTCTAATTCCTTAGCTGCAATAGGCTTAGTGAAAGCACCAGACATTGGAGTAACGTAAATTATTTCTACCTTATCTCTCATGTTTTTCTTTCGAAAAAAGTCATCAGCCATAAAAGCAAATTCTAGCGGTGCCACTGGACATTTTATTGGCATTTCACAAATGTGAACTACTAATTTCCCGCCTTCCCATGTTCTTAGCTTATTTCTCAAGTTCAGTGCACCATCAAAAGTGTAAAAATCAAAAATTGACTTATACCACTCTGAGCCATCCATACCTTGAATTTCTTCTGGCGCTATCTTGCTTCCAGTTGCTATTACTAAAACATCGTAATTAATTACTTTGCCGTCAGCAAGTAATAATTTATTTTCTGAATGGACAATTTGATGAACGTCCTGTCTAAGTAGTTGAACGTTTTTAGGAATAAATCCATCAATGTTTTTCACTACTTGTTCAGGTGTGTATAGATCAAATGGAAGAAACAAGAAGCCAGGTTGGTAATAATGTTTTGTTTCTTTATCAATGATAGTAATTTGCCATTCATTTGAATCCAACTTTTTGTTTAGTTGGTTTGCCATGATGGTACCTGCGGTTCCTGCCCCCAATATTAAAATACTCTTTTTCATCTTCCCGTTGCTTCTCTATAAATTGATGTCGCAAAAGTAGAAGGAAGAATAATGTAAATAAATTAAACTCATCATTTAAAAATATGTGTTAAATCATATTTTCTTTAAAGCGCAATAATTCCTCCAATTTCTTGAACTGTTTTGTAGCGTTCTAAAACACTTTCGGAAGACATTAAAACTTCTGTAATAGTAACACTTGTATACTTGCCACCACGAGACATTTTGGTATATGAATCCACTTCCTGAGGGAAGACTTTCATTAGTGCTTCAAACTTGCCAGAGATGGTTGGTACGATAAACTTAAACATGTATGGACTTGGCCATTGATGCACCTCGTTTAATGACGTAGTTATTTTATTTATTCTTTCTTGATCCATAATACAAAGTTATCCTTATTTTAATTGATATGCACCTACATTTAGTAGAGTTGTGATTGTCTTCATGCAGAAATGGTTAACTAATTATAAACATCTGATATTTTTCATCGCAAACTTACAAACTAGAAAAGTGTATTTTTGTATTATGAACAATACGCCTATTAATAATGAAAATGAGGAAATTTTTGATCTCAAGTTGAAAATTAGTGTGGCTGTTTCAAAATTAGACGAAATTCAAAATCAACTGCATGAATTTGAAAGTTTAATAAGGAGTTTTGTATTGGATGATATGATTCTAGAGCAAGAACTTGCAGCAAAATATAGAAATTTTCAAAGGGCGAAAAAAGATAAAAGAAAAGAACAGAAAAGGAAGGGCAAAAACTACCAAGCTCCTAAAGGTTTGGTTAAAGAGTTGAAGCAATGTGAATCAGAATTGATGCTAGAAGATACCTTAAGGTTAAAAAAAATGTATCGAGACACGATGATGTTGATTCATCCGGATAGGGTAGAAGAAGTGGATAAAGAAAAGGCTACAGAAAATACGTCCAAATTAGTAGAACTTTATCAATCCAAAAATATACAAGAAATGGAATTGTTTTGTAATCATTTATTATTTAATAATGATTCAAAAGATATTGAAATTACTTCCATTGATAATCCAACTCTTGCTTATTTCACTAATGAATTGGATAAGGTGCAATGGCAAATTAATCAACTAAAATCAAAACATACTTACCAAGTGCTTAACACCTATGAAAGGCCTATTGATTTTGTTCAAGAACTAAAGGATTATTATAAAGATAGGATTGAAAAATTAAAAAGGAGAACAAGAAAAGTGAAGTAATTTTTTTAAGTGATTTTTATTCCTGCAATACAAACATCATCCAAATTACTGAGTTTTCGGGATGCCCGCCTTGCTCGCTTGCACATACACGGGCTAATGAGGTCGCCTTGCCAGTTTGGTCCACTGCCAGTTTGTACTTGCATGTCATCTTGGTGGCTAACTGTTTCGATTACATAGCAATACACCGTGGGATTTGCTTGGTTACTAATGTGTTTCTGCAGTTGAGAGAGGTCTTGGTTTAGGTTGTCTGCGAGCTGACCAGATTTTGGGAAAGGCTGATACTTTGGCATGGGCGCATTGCCTGTTGCACAAGAACTTAATTTGGAGCTGCATCCCATAGCTAATAATCCTACTGCAAGTTGAAGTGGGGTAGCAATCAAAAAGGG
>CAJYBK010000081.1 GCA_913064955.1 uncultured Flavobacteriales bacterium | reverse complement strand
TGTAATGATGCCCGTTAAGGATGGTTTCACTTTGGCGGAAGAAATAAGAGGCATTGATAAAAAAGTGCCTATTCTATTTTTAACAGCTAAATCACTTAAGGAAGATACGCTTAAAGGATTCCATGTTGGTGCTGATGATTATATGACTAAACCTTTTAGTATGGAAGAATTATTAGTCAGAATAAAAGCGATACAAAGAAGGGCTGGAGCTGCAGATGATGATAGCATCGGTGAATTTCAAATTGGGAAATATTACTTCATTGTCAATGAGCAATTATTAAAATTAGGCAATGAACAGCAAAAGTTAACTACCAAAGAATCTGATTTACTAAAACTGCTTTGCAAAAATGTAAATGGAGTATTGGAAAGAAACCATGCCTTGAAAGCTGTTTGGGGTGATGACAATTACTTTAACGGTAGAAGTATGGATGTTTACATTGCTAAACTAAGAAAGTACCTTAAAGAGGATGAGAATGTGGAAATCGTCAATGTACATGGCAAAGGGTTTAAATTGTTCGTGAAGTAAAATCATTAGCTATTTTATCTTCATTAGTACCTATGTCTAAAAATACTAACTTTGCCAACCAAGAAATCATTCAATGGCAGATTCATTTATCATAGACAGATCTAAGTCCAAAGCACAACAATATGCGGACGCTCTGACCCAACTTACTTTTCTTACAGAAGATGAGCAAGACTGGGTAGCCAACGTCAGCAATGTGATGGCCTGCTTGAAATATGGGTTTGGTTTCTTTTGGGTAGGTGTCTATTTAATAAAAGAAAGTGAATTGGTCCTTGGCCCATTTCAAGGTCCAGTAGCGTGTACAAGAATTAAAAAAGGAAGAGGTGTTTGCGGCACTTCTTGGGAACAAAATAAAACATTATTAGTACCAGATGTTGACACTTTTCCGGGTCATATCGCTTGTAGTTCCGATTCAAAATCTGAGGTTGTGGTGCCTTTAAGAGATAAGCATAACCACGTGATCGGTGTATTTGACATTGACAGTGAGCGGCTAAATGACTTTGATACAGACGATCAAAAAGGGCTAGAAGCCATAGCACACCTTTTGAGTAAATTACTTGTCAATTGATTAGAATTCTCATCATATTTTCTGTTGCGATATTTTTGATGCAATGTGCTCAACAGACACCAATAACCGGTGGCACAAAAGATACGCAATCTCCCAAAATTGACACTTTAAAAAGAGAGCTGCCACTCAATGGAAGCACCAACTTTAATACACAAAGCATTACAATTAATTTTGACGAATTAGTTGTTTTAAAAAATGCGGATAAACAAATTATCATTACTCCTTTTTTGGATACTAAACCAGAAATTTATACCAAAGGAAAAAAGGTAATTGTAGAGTTTAAAGAAGAACTGAATCCAAACACAACCTATATTATCAATTTTGGAGATGCAATTGCTGATATTACTGAAGGGAATGTTTTTAAAAACTATAAATATGTATTCTCCACAGGTTCATATATAGATTCACTTTCTTATGATGCATTTGTATATAATGCTTTTAATAAAACACCAGTGAAAGATGTGCTGGTAATGCTCTACAAAGAGCATGAAGACTCAGTGGTAAATAAAATGAAACCCTCTTATTTTGGAAAAACCAATCTTTTAGGAAAATGCTACATTCAAAACATTGCTGCAGGAGACTATAAAGTTGTTGCCTTGAAAGATGAAAATAGTAACTACACATTTGACCCAAAGGAAGAATTGATTGGATTTATTGACCAAAGATTTGCTGCTGCCACAGATACTATTGCCGACACAATTGGTGTGTTTTTAAACCTACCGGAAAAACTAGAAATTCTGGCTTCAACCATTAATCCAAATGGTAAAGGGACTATCGTCCTCAATAAAAGTATACCGATGGACAGTATTGTGCTAGCAGACAGCGTAAAGAGTTTATTTCTAGATCAACAGTATACTCTTTCCAGAAGTAGAGACACCATTTATTATTGGATTGATCCTACAGTATCAGAGCAAAAAAAATACCCTTTGGTTGTTGCAAATTGTAAAAAGTTCAATACCTATCTAAAACAACCAACAGACTCTGTTTTAAATTTTAGAACTAATGCCGGACAAAATCTTAAGCCTCACGAAGACTTATATTTTGACTTTTTACAACCTATCGACTCTGTTGACATCACCATGATTAAACTTTCAGAAGACAGCAGTGAATTAGCTTTTGAAGTTATTCAGGTCACACCAACAAAAATTGTAATTGCGGCAGATTATCAAATAGATCATACCTATAAAATACAATTACTTCCAGGGGCATTTACTTCCAGCTACAATGTTGTTAACGATACTATCAATGCTTCTTTCCAGAGAAATGAAGCCAACCAATATGGCAATCTAATTGTATCCATTGCACCCAACAGCGGTGAGAACTTTATATTAGAATTACTAAGGGGTGAGAAGGTCGTTAAACGTTCTTCAGTATCCAAATCAGAATTAAATAGTCTCAACTATCCGAATCTTAGCAGTGGTAAATACTCTCTTAAACTAATTTTTGATGATAACAACGATGGCTTCTGGAATACTGGAGACTATTATAAGCATATCTCACCAGAAAGAGTGGAATATTACAACGAAGTAATTGATTTGAAAAAAGGATGGGATATGGACATCACTTGGATCATAAAATAACCCAAACGTTCCTACATTCATAACCTATAATTCAGTTATTTACACCAAAATGGAATATCTTTGTTAAGATGGAATCGGACGACCTCACATACTATCCTCCTAAACCGGAGATCAACGAAAAGAATACAGCTAGTATCATCAAGACTATTTTAAGCCTTGCTGCATTTGTTGGACTATTCCTTTTTCTACCTGTATCTGTCAATTTTATTTTTCTGGTGGTATTGGTTTTGTTTCTTCACGAAATGGGTCACTTAATCGCAATGAAAAGTTACGGTTATGAGGATGTAGGTATGTTTTTTATACCCTTTTTGGGTGCAGTGGTTACAGGCCGCAAAGAAGAAATGAGTCAGTTTCAAAGGATCATTATCATTTTGGCAGGTCCACTTCCAGGCATTATCATCGGTATTGGTTTGATATTGGGAGTTCAATATTTTGAATTACCTCCTCAGTTATTACTTTTTGGAGTGATGTTTATCGCATTGAATGTATTTAATTTAGTTCCTATTGACCCATTGGATGGAGGCAAACTATTTGAACTGCTATTTTTCTCCTTTAATGATACCGCTAAAATGATTTTTCAAGTTTTGTCATCAGCCACTTTATTAGGGGTAGGACTTTACATGGATTCCATTCCGATTATAGTATTTGGTGCATTTCTACTGACTCGAATCACGACAAGTTTAAAACTTATCAAAATTAGAAAGAGAATAGGTCTTTTGGATATTCCTCTCAACACATCTTATGCGAAATTATCTGACAAGGATTACTGGATGATTAGGAAAGAGTATATCTATATTGCCAAGTTGGATAATATTATGGAGCCAGAAGGTAAAGAGTATGATGAGAAAGAAGACGTACTTGCCCCCGCCATTAGAAACTTGCTTAAAGCACCTATTGCCAAAGACGTTGGCATATTAGGAAAATTATTTTTCTTTGCCGTGTGGATTGGAGCCATACTGGGCAGTATTTATACTGTTATACCTATTCTAAACCAATTGAAGGATTTCTTCGTAGAATAAGTTAATGCAAGTCTTAGACATCATAGAAAGATTCAAATTTAGTATCATTGGAGTGCTTTTACTTTATGTAGGTATTTTTGTATGGAGCAACTGGGTTGTGGTGAAAACAGCCATCCCTGTTCCATTTGAAGATGAAGTGGTTGCCGTGCTTGATTTTTCCAATGACCCGATTCCTACAGCTGTTCCTCTTCAGGAAAACGAACAACCCGTTTCTCCAAACAATGCTGAAATGAAAAACGTATCAGCCAATATGGAAAAGGAAAAAACGACCTATACGAATGCTTTTAGCAAAGCGCAAGCCGAAAAGGAAGTTTGGGACGAATTAAAAGCCATGGAAGCGGCAGAATTTAATGCTTTAAAGGCAGATAACCCAAGTGAAATATCCAAAACAGATCCTTCGGAAAACACAAATCCAAACCTAGTAAAAGAAGGGGCTGAAAAGAATGACAACGCAGGCTATGGAATGGATGTTCAAGCTATAGTGTCTTATTATGTTCCCGAACGAAATGCTCTAACAGAAAAAAAACCTTCTTATCTATGTAAATCTGAAGGAATTGTAAGGGTCAATATAAAAGTAAATCAGAAAGGTCAGGTGGTTAGTAAAACCATTGACGAGGGCAAAACCAATACACAAAACGTATGCCTGCGCAACGCAGCGTTGGAATATGCTGGTTTATGGAAGTTCAATCAAAACTTCAATGATGAGTTAAGAAAGCAAGGCTGGATAGAGTTTAAATATCAGGCGCAGTAGATTAATCTGTTAAAGTGTAAGTTCTACCACTCTATCTACAGGAATTGACACTCCCTTTTTAAGCACAATAAATCTCTCATCCGCTGCCCAAATAGTGGTACGAACTTCTTTTAATCCTTCAGAATCCTGAAATACGATTTTTATTTTTTGGTGATGGATGTTTCCTAAAACCATGGAGTCTCTGAGTTTCTTTCTCAAGATACTTAATTGATCTTTGCTTCTTTCAATAGGTTCTTTTGGAAATATTAGTGACGGTATTTGCTCTTTTTCTATCAAGATAGGAGCAGTTGTTGCTGCAGTATTCATAAGTAGTAAGGTTTAGGTAATCTGTTTGCTAGACAGAATTGGTTTTAATAATTCTTCAAAACACTACTTATTACGCCTATAAGATCAAATGGTTTCAAGTTTTAGTACTTTTTTTGTGTTTTGTGTAATTTTATATCGTTCACTAACCGCTAGACCAACCACCCAAACAATTTCACCATTGCTAATCAATAACTTGACCGAATCTTTCTCATTTAACGGAATTTTTAAATCAGTAAGAAAGTCACTTATCTTTTTGCTTCCTTTCATTCCTAATGGTTGAAACCTATCACCCGCTTTCCAAGTTCTAACTTCTATCGGAAATTTAATTAAATCACTGTCTATCCAGGCCACATTTTTGTCCGAAGTAAAAACTTTAGGCTTTTCGGTTTCCGCTATAGCTAGAACTGAATTTCCTAATTCATATTTTCCTACAGTTGGTACTGATAACTGAAATGCTAAATGTATTTTTAAAGGGTGAATTATCAAGTTACCATCATTTATAGTTACGCCAAATGCTTCATTCAAAACTGCCCTACCCGACTGACTTGCATTTAGAATATCTTGACATTGAGATTCATTAAACCCATACTTCTCCAAGATGTGTAAAATCAATCTTGGATGGTGATTTTTATATTCTGTAATAAGAAAACTATCTCCTTTTAACTTCGTAATTTCCTGGCTTTCTTTTTCTAAACTTTGTATTAAATATTCATAATCGTTTTGCAGGTATCCAATACTCTTGGACAACCCTTGCTTGAATCCAGGTAAATGATTTTCAATTTCCGGTAATACTTTATTCCTAATTAAATTTCGCTGATAATGATTCTGATTATTACTAGCATCTTGCCTGTATTCAATATTCTCAGAAACTGCATATGTATCAATTTGCTCCCTAGTAAAAGTTAACAAAGGTTTGCAGCGTTTATTTTGTAAAAACACCATTGATTTCAACCCTCTCAAACCACTTCCTCTTTTCAGGTTTTGAAAAAATGTTTCATGATTATCTGAGTCATGATGCGCTGTTGTTATAAAGTCTAATGATTGAGTCTTTAGTAACTTTTCAAACCAATTATACCTCAACACCCTTGCTCCTTCTTGAGTACTTAATTTATTATCTGCGCAATATGTTTTCGTATCTACTTTAATTATATGGCAGATAATCCTGTTCTCTTTACAAATCCTCCTTACTAATTGCTCATCCAGATCACTATCCTGGTTTCTTAATTGATAATTCATATGAGCTACTTCAAAAGACACTCCTAAACTTTTAAGCAGCGAAAGTAACACCATGCTATCCTTACCTCCGCTTACTGCCAACAACAAACGAGATGTAGTTAAGTCCAGTTGCTGACTTTTAAAAGTGTTTTCTATTTGTGAAATAAGGCTCATTCTGTTAATGCTTGAATTAAGGCTTC
This sequence comes from uncultured Flavobacteriales bacterium, assembly GCA_913064955.1. Classification (GTDB taxonomy): domain Bacteria; phylum Bacteroidota; class Bacteroidia; order Flavobacteriales_D; family Parvicellaceae; genus Parvicella. The sequence continues at coordinate 7,173 of CAJYBK010000081.1, read as the reverse complement.
TGCCTTAAGCAATGTTTCTTCATATTCTTGTTCTGGTAAAGATAAATCCGTAATTGCTCCACCTACAGAAAATGAAAGTTTTTTTTCCTTTCGATTGTAAAGTATAGTTCTAATCACCACATTAAAATCAAAATCACCATTAGGCGCAAAATATCCAATGCAACCTGAGTACAATCCCCTTTTATGCTCTTCATATTGCTCCATCAACTGCATTGCTCTTATTTTTGGGGCACCTGTCATAGAGCCCATCGGAAAAAGCGCTTTTAGAACATCCACGATAGAAACATCACCAACTTCTGCAGTAACAGTAGAAATCATTTGGTGAATATTCTTAAAGGTATAAATCTTACACAATTCTTCCACCTTTACCGAACTTGGCTTAGCAATACGCGACAAATCATTTCTCACCAAATCAACTATCATGACATTCTCACTTCTATCTTTTTGGTTGCTTGCCAGGGTATCTATTAACAATTGATCTTCTTCAGAAGTTCCGCCTCGTTTGATGGTTCCTTTAATGGGTTGAGAAATAACTTTATTACCTTCCTTTTTTACAAACCTTTCTGGACTTGCGCTTAGCACAAAGTAATCATTGAATTGGGCGTAAACAGAAAAAGGAGCGATGGTTTTTCGATTCAGTTTTTGATAGACTCCGAGTGGGTTTAATTCAATATTTTCACTTTTAAATGGGTAGCAAAAATTCGCTTCATAGATATCACCTTGATGAATGTGCTGCTTTATTTTGGCTATTTTTTGGAGGTAAGATTCTTTAGTTATTGAACTAAGTATTTGATCCTTTTTAAGTGATTTCGACTCTGTTTTACCTTTAATTTCTATTAACTGGTTTTCAATTACATTTTGGTCTCCTTTTAGCAATTCATTAACTCTATCATCCGAAATGTATGCAATATGCTTTGGAACAAACAAGTATGCAATAGGCATATGAATGCTTTCAGCGTTTTCACTACTTAATTCTTCTAAATCATTCTTTAAATCATATCCCAAATAACCAAACACATATTCCTTTGCATTATCATTAATGAACATACTAAATTTATCAAACGCACCATTCTCAGTTTCAATGGTCAAATTAGTTTTACAACCTATTGCAAGGATGCTTTTACTACTTCCGTTTCCGTTTAAATATAAAATATGATCCTCCGAGAACACTATTAATTGTTAAAGTGATTTAAGATCTTCTTAGACAAAAAATCTCCCATTTTAAAATCTGCTTCAAAAGTCCATCCAGCAATATGTGGTGTCAATAAAACTTTATCATTTTCCACCAACTTTTGAAAAACTGGATTAGTCATTGCGGATGTTTCAAAAGAAGAACTTTCAAATTCTAGTACATCCAAGCAGGCTCCCAATATTTTCCCTTTTTCAATAGCATTAAGTACAGCCAAAGTATCAACAGACCTTCCTCTCGCAGTGTTAATTAAATAAAACGGACGGCTACAAGAGTTTATAAAATCCTCATTTAAATAATGGATAGTTTCTTCAGATTGCGGCAGGTGTAATGAAATAAAATCACTTTGTTTTTTTAACTCATCCAAACTTACTTGAGCAGCGTGTTCATCCGAATAATTAGTTAAATATTTATCATAAGTAATCACATTTACACCAAAGCCTTTTAATCGTTGCGCCATGGCTTTGCCCATGTAGCCATATCCAATGATACCAAAAGTTTTACCCATTAATTCGTGACCTCTGTTCTCTTCTCTTTTCCAAACTCCTTGCCTTACCTCTAGATCTGCTCTTTTAAGATTATTAAGCAGCATTAAAATCATTCCAACAGCATGTTCCGCCACCGCATCTCTATTCCCTTCAGGAGATCTAAAGACCGCTATTCCATTTTTCTTGCAATAAGCTAAATCGATATTCTCGAGTCCTGCTCCGGGTCTTCCGATGAACTTTAATCTTTTTGCATTTCTCAAGAAATTCTCATCTAATTTAAATCTGCTTCTAATAATAATACCATCATAAGTGTGCACTAATCCAAGTAATTCTTCCCTAGAAGTTTTGTAATGAAGACCTACTTTCCATCCTGATTTTTTAAAATTAGTCACAATGGACTCATGTGTACTATCAATAAAAAGTACTTTCATTATACCTTTCTTCCTTTTGCGATTCTTTGACTTGAATTGAGTTGGCTTGACTTTCTCACTTTAACAGTAATGTATGCATCCGCAGAAGCTCTCGATGAAACGAATTGCTCTCCATTATACATCAATTTGCCTCTTCCTGAATTGTCCCAACTTGCCGCTTGAAATTTGTACAATCCTCTAATGGAAGTTGCGCCAAATTCTAAATAATAATCATCAGATTTTTCAAAACTAATAGCAATTCTATTTTCATCAATTTCCTTTACAAATAGTCCTTGAGTACCTGCTCTGAAAATAACTTTATCCATGCTTTGTGACTCATTTACCAATATCTCTCCTTTGTCTAATTGATTGTTATTGATCGATGAACTTTTAGTAAGAACAATGTCTCCGACTAGATGGTACTGCAATGACCTCAGATTTTCTGTATCAATACCATATTGAGTTTTTACTTCATTGGTATAAGGGATTTGCTGCTTACAACCAACTAATCCAAAAATTAATATTGCCACTAAGGCTACATTTTTTAAATTTTTCATCATTTTTCCTATTATTTTACAAAAGTAATCTATCAAATCTTATTCCAATCACTTTTGTGAATGGAATAAATATTCACAGGCATTCCCTTATAGTCAGGGATGTTTTTCCATAACTTCATTCCGTTTTTTTGAGCAACTGCTGAGGAGCCTTTATTTTCAGGATGAACAATAGAGATCAATTGATTGGACAACCCATTTTTAAAAGCATGATCTCGACATTTTTGAGCTGCTTCACTAGCGTAGCCTTGCCCCCAAAACTTTGGTAAAATAGAATATCCAATCTCTAACTTTTCTTCGCCTTCAACTTCTTGAATAAGCAATCCGCATTGCCCTATGAATTCTCCGGTCACTTTATGTATCAACACGTTCATTCCTCCTTTTGCATTGTCATATCGCCATTTGGATTTCTCAAACCATGATTCACAAAGTTGTGTGGCTGATAGCGATGCATCCATACCTAAAAACTTCGCCACATCTTTTTCATAAAAAAGTGGTTTCCATGACTCAAAATCATTCTCGGATAATTCTCGGAAGTTAAGTCTTTTAGACGTTTCTCCATACAACAACAAGCCCATTCTGTCTAACGAATTAAAGTGATGTTTCCTTTTTTGAAAAAGGTTTCTTGATCAATGCAGGTAACTTCCACATAGTAGTCAAAAACCGCTGGATCGCAATCTTTTCCCTTAAAGGTGCCGTCCCAACCAATGTTTTGATCTCGTGTTTCGAATACTAACTCACCCCACCTGTTATAAACTCTGAATAACAACTCATCAATATTGTTTCCGCGAACATATAAGTGATCGTTTGCATTGTCTGAATTGGGAGTAAAAGCATTAGGAATAAATATATCAGGCTCACCACAAACTACCTCTTTGACAAAAATGGTAACTGACTCCGACCTCACACAACCAACATCGCTAGTAATAGTCACTGTGAATGTTGTGGTTTCGGATAATGTGGCAATTGGGTTTTGAATTTGATGATTATTTAAAAATACGCTTGGTTGCCAATTGTAGTCATATCCATTCGGTAAAGCATGTAACGCTACACTATTGCCTTCGACTATAGTATCTGCATCTGCAAACGCACTGGAACTTAGATTTGGCAACGGATCAACATTAATGTAAAGGCTATCTGCAATGGGACAACCTTCCGAACTCACCGCATTTAAATAAAAATAGCCACTAGCAACAGGAAGCACCCAAACAGAATCATTACCATCTCCAGACAGAATAATGCCATCAGGTGACCAATCATAAGTAAAAGTTTGTCCAGGAGACATGGTAGTAGCAATAATCAATGTGCTATCACCGGCACAAATTGAAAAATCAGGAGAAATAGATAATTGACTGTTAACAACGCTTACCTGTACACTATCTGACAAAGTACATCCATTGTTATTTACTTCGACATAATATGTTGTAGTATTGTTGGGTGACACTGTAATGGTATTATCGGTAATGGGACTATTTATAGTGTCTGTAAAATCATCATTTGAAGACCAAACATAGTTTGTACTTGTGCCGAACGAGTTGGCTGAAAGTGTAACTATTTCATTCTGCGTACACAAAGTTGTATCATTACTAACATCTAGCAAAGGAATATTAACGAATACCGTTTGAAGGACTGTATCTGTACAAACACCATTTGAAATCAGTAATTCATATTGAGTCGTGCTGGAAGGATTAGCAAATGGATTGGCAATCGTGTCGTTACTGACAGATGCAGCAGGTGTCCATGCATAGGACAAGGTGGTATCTCCCGAAGGAAGCAATCCGATTTGAATAGTATTTCCTTCGCAGATATTCATATCATTAAGAAAGTAGGTCGTATCGCCTATTATGGTGATCTCTTTGGAGATGGTATCACCAAAATTACAAGTTAGAGGATCTTCTATTATTAATGAAACCGTGTAAGTTCCTGGTGTTTGATAAACATGCGTAGGATTTTCAACTACAGCAGTTCCTCCATCACCAAAATCCCAGGAGAAATTTGAATTCAATTGTGATAAACTTGTATTAGTAAAATCTGCAGAATAGGGAGCGCAACCAATTGGAGGAACTTCGAAATCTGCCAACACAATAGGCAAGTCAAAGTCCATTTTAAAAACACCCAAATTACAACTGTTGTTATTCAAATCTGAAACAGCATTCGCTGGAATTATTGGCATATTATCATCTCCTCCACATCCGGCACACATAGCTTGATATACTTTACCTTTTCTATCAAATCTACTTGTCCCTCCATCTACATGTTCTGAAGCAGAGGCGCTTCCAAAATAAGATCCGTAAACTACACCAGAAGCGTCATCTTCCAAAACCATTACATAGAAATCACTTCCATCTGTAGTCGATTGAAAGGCATCTGTAGTTATAGGCATTCCATTAGTGTAGCCTGCATTATTGTCCAAAGTTGTAAGATTATTTACAGAACCACCCCAACCTGCTAAGTACATTTTACTGCATAAATCTACTAAGAAAGCAGTAGGCGAAATATTAATCCCATTACCAGACCCAAATACCGTGGAGTACAACATTGTATCCAATTCTGGAGACAGTTTTGTTACGAATTGACCACTACCAAAATTGGAAAATGTTACATTTTTTACAAAAGTAGAATCTGACACCTCTGTTTGTCCCAGTAAATAGACACTGCCAGGTTTATCGAGTTCTACAAAATAACTTTGATCATAGGTAAATGACCCAATAAAAGTAGAATTAATAATAGCGCTTCCATCCTGCTTCAAATGAGACACAAAACCATCACTTCTTCCTCCCTGAAAAGTAGTTTGTAAAGCACCTGAAGTCACAGGCATTAAAGTAGAAGCTGTACCTCCTGTAACATAGATATCTGCACTATCATCCAAAGCCAGCGCATAAACAGCATCGTGATTTTCACCTCCAATGTAACTGCTCCAAATAATGTTTTGAAGATTATTATCCATTTTGATAATCACACCATCTAAATCACCACCTCCGTATGTTGTTTGAAACGCTCCCGGTGTGATTGGGAAATCTGTACTTCTTGTACAAGTTGCTATATAAACATTGTTGTTCTTATCAATATCTACTTCTCCCCTAACTTCATCTGCATAATTGTATCTTAAAATATTCAATGAAGGAGTTGTGTTGGTATTATTAAGACCGTCATTATCTGACCCTCCGAGATAAGTTGACGCCAATAAAACTGCGCCATTTGAACTTAATCTTGTTACCACAATATCAGAACCATTTACATAATTAACTCCCAATCCATTTTGCATATTTGTGGCATTACCTCCATTATAACTATTGTCATAAGCGCCTGCTGTTGTTGGATAATCTAACGAACTTGACGTACCAAAAACGAATAACTCATCTAAACTATTTACAATCAATGAATGTGGTAATTCATCACTAGAACCTCCGATATAAGTGGAGTATATAAGAAATGTACCTGTTGTGTCAAACTTGGAAATTGCAATATCCACGATACCGCCATTGAATGAGGTATTATATGCACCTACCGTTGTTGGGTATTGATTGCCAAATGCAGAACTACCTGCATAAAGAAATCCTTGAGAGTCAAATGTTGCGGAATAACCAAAATTATTTGAAAAAGAACCGGAATAAGTGGAGAAAACAACGGTCGGATCAATGATCAATTCTTCGTTTTTATTGTATTTTTCTTCCAATCGGTATTGGATGGTATTACCCTCCTTAACATAGACTGCTTTTATGTCGACTCGCTTCCCATTAATCACCTGATAAACAATCGGCTTCGCCTCAATTATATGATTTACATCCGTGTAAATGTGTAATCTCCCTTTGATGACTTCTAACTTATTCTGGCCTTCGTATTTCAGTTTTATTTGATTCAAGTCTGCATTGGGTCCAACGACAAAATCATATTTTAGATTAAATAATTGTGAGTACATTTTAAAATCTATCCCGTTGTAAACATTCTTGTAGGTCACTTCATTGAACGCATATGCTTCACTAGCCCAATTGGAATGGTCATTTCCAATAAAATAGTTAGAGTAATTGGAAGATTTACCTTCCGACTCCACTTGAATGTTTGAGTTACAACCATCAAACTTAACACTGTACGCATGCCATCGTAAAACATCCAAATCCTTTCTTAACTCTTTATTGTAATGACCTTCTACATACTTATTTACAGTTTGAGGGTCATATAAATTAAACAGTAGTCCATCTTCTTCTAGGTATAGGTACCCAGCCTTTAAATCAGCCTTAAAGTTCACCTGATCAGGCCATTGCCCCTTATTTTCAATAAACTGATACCCAGCAGTGTGATTTTGTGCTGAAACAGGGTTTCCACAAACAAAAACCATTAGAAATATTAAAAAGCTTTTAAATTTCATGCCAACTGAAGGTACTTAGGGATTAGAATTATCGTAAAAATATTAAAAAAAATCCAATCTTTTGCATGAATTACCTTTGGATACTCTCTATTGATTCCATATTATTTCTTAATTTCGTAATCTTGTTTTTACAAAGCAAACGCGAGGAATGGAAAAATTAAAACTT
>CAJYBK010000080.1 GCA_913064955.1 uncultured Flavobacteriales bacterium | reverse complement strand
CCACTCAAAAACGGCTTTCCAGCCGTTCCAACTATCCAAATCATTCACAGAGGAATTGTGCCAAATGCCAATGAACTCTCCGTTGACATTTCTGACATTTTTCTTAAGAAAGGTGATTGTTTCTTTTGCTTCTTCGGGTGTTTGTTTTAAATACTCATTCAAGGTACCATCCATATATGCAAATGGATGAATAGTCAATTCTAAGGGCTTATCTTGCAATAAGTCAAAGAATGTAAATGGTGTGCATAAACCTGCTCTAAAACCGACCTCTTGAGCATATCCCATGGTGTAATCGTGTAGAATACCTGCATCCTCCAATACTCTATAACTATCAGGAATTGACAATTTCAGAAAATGCTGTCTTGATTGCTTTACAGAAGTTCCAGTAATCATGTTAACTCTTTCCAATTCTTCCTTTACTTTCTTACCATTAAGATAGGAAGCATAAGAAGGATGTACTCCGACTTCCGCATAACTACTGATCTTTATTACGAGTTGTTGAAACTCTTTATTACTATGCGGTACATTGGTATCATAAGGCTTTTGATAATCACCTACCAAAAAGAAATAAATGCTTTCTACACCATACTTATCTTGTACTTCTTTCAAGTAATCGAATGTATCGTATGGATCGTGACCGTCAGCAGAAACCACCGAAACGCGTTCCTTAAACTCCCCTACTCCTTTCTTAACTAGAGACTTTCCTATTCCTCCAATGGTTCTTGCTACACCTTTATTTTTGAAAGCCCAGGCATTGTCTACATCTATTGTATTAATAATTTTAAATTTCCTATTACTCGGAAGAGAAATACACCACTTCTTTTCAAGAGCTGATTTCAAGGCTTGGACCCAGATGTTAATAATAGGTCTTTTGAGGATTCCAATCTTAGATTGAATAGAATCTTTTGGCTGAAAGCGACCGTGCGAATCTGCCTCAAAATTACGATACTCTTCGTAGCGACTGGCTAAGAAAAATGAAGCAGAAAAAATATCAAACCCTAAATCATCAAACTCTGTTGGGAATAAACTAACCAAGAACTCGTCTTTTCGATAATCAAAAGGTACATCATGGTTTTGGATATCTTTTTCAAACAACAAACCAAAAGGATGCACCTGAAAACTATTTTCTATCCTTGTCCCTGAATAATTAATGACATAATCATCCGGTTGTAGACTATCCAAATCTTGAACAATAGAAAATGACATTTCACCAACCTGGTGTAGCACTAAATCTAATGCATATCGAAGTCGATTAGGTAAATGAGGTGTGTATACTTTGATTTCCATCAAGATGGTTTACCAAGCACCAAATTCACAATTCATTTGATACAAATAGGCTGCCTTATCATGCCCCATGTTTTTGGCAATTTCAAAATTCCTACAAGCATCATCTGTATCACCTAACTCCATATGACAAATTCCTCTTGTGTAGTAAGCTTTAGCAAATGTATAATCAATGGCAATCACCATATCGAAGTCTTGAATTGCTTCTTTGAATTTACCTTGATTAGCATATATCCAACCTCTTGTAAAATACGCCTCTGCATTATCCTTACTATTTATTTTTAAAGATTGCTTCAACACAGCCAGTGCCTTAGCGTATTCTTTATCGCTTTCTAGGTATTTTGCCTTATCATTTAATAAAGTCACGCTTTTACCATCAATAGCCAATGCTGCATCTACATCTTGCTTATGTTCATTCATCATGCCCATATCTCTATAAACAGATGCTCTTCCCATTAGTGCATAAATATCATTAGGCACATCTCTCAGTCTATTAGTGTATCCTTTAATTTTGGATTTTTGCTCTTTCAATATTTCTTGTGCTCTAAAATCAGCATCTACCAATTGCATCTCTTGAACCAAGTGTCCTGCACCAGCATATTTGTCTATCACCCAAAGTACATATTTGATATCCACCATGATATTTCTACAAATTGTAGGGTCAAACATGATATCACTCATGGTACTCTCCCATGATCTATCAAAATTGATTCCTACCAAATGTCCTTCACCATTTAATGCTGGACTTCCAGAATTTCCACCAGTGGTATGATTGGACCCTAATAAGCAAATTCTCAATTCTCCATCTGTAGCGTATGGTCCAAAGTCTTCCTTCTCCCATAACTCTCTTAATCTAGCCGGCATGGCAAAATCTTCTGCTCCTGTATTGTTCTTTTGAATGATGCCATCCAATGTAGTATAATACGTATACTCCATTCCGTCTCTTGGTGCAGCACCTTCTATCTTCCCATAAGTAAGTCTAAGTGTGCTATTTGCATCTGCAAAGAATTTCTTGTTTGGGAAATACTCCATTTGAGCAGCCAAAAACTTTTTCATCAATTCTTCTTTTTGAAGATAGAATTCGTAATAATTTGGTTCTACTTCACCCTTATAAGTCAAGTAGATGCTTTGTGCTAATTTGTAGGCTGGATCTTTCTCCAATACCTTCAACATTTTCTTGTGAGGTAAAGACAAAAACTTCTTCAATTTTATCGAATCACAAAAAACAGATTTAGCGTATACTTGTTCAGCATACAAATAATCATACTTAGAACCAGTAGGAATTCCATCTGGTCTTAACCCATGATCTAATGAGGTGTTATACATCTTTACCAATTTTTCAAAAATGTCTTTATCCAACTCTTTATTGTAATTCTTAAAAAATGACTTGTACCCTTCATTTCCTTTTCTTACCGTAGGCATGAAATCTTCATCTTTCAATCCATCAAATCCATGAGCGTATCTGATTATTTCTGGCCCATAATACCAAATTTCAATAAACAATGACCTTGCTAAATCATACTTAATAAAGTTCTCCTGATTCTTTTTCAAATCAGAAAGTATGTTTTTATATTCTGTTGCGACTGCCACTTCTTTTTGAAATTCAGCTTCAAAATTCTTCTTTTTACTTAAGGCTTCTTTCTCTTTTAAACCTAAGTTCTGACCGATCCACTTTTTGTGAGCATTAGATATTCTTGCTTGCTTTGACGTATACTGAATTCTAATTTGATCTGAAGTCTTCATAGCAGCATCAATCACATCCAAACTGGCCGTACGCATGGCAATTCTATTAGGGTTAATCACATTGATATAATCGTCTACTTCATAAGAACTCAAATATTGATCTGTACTTCCTGGAAAACCAAACACCATTGTAAAGTCACCTTTCTTCACTCCTTCCATAGATACTTTCAACGCATAGTCAGGAGAGTAAGGTCTATTGTTGTCAGAAATCTCTGCTGGATTGTTGTTCTCATCAGCGTATATTCTAAAAACAGAAAAATCACCTGTGTGTCTAGGCCATACCCAATTATCAGTATCTCCACCAAACTTTCCAATACCTGCCGGTGGAGCGCCCACTAATCTAACATCCTTAAAAGTTTTAGTAACAATCATGTAAAATTCATTTCCGTAATAGAATGACTTAACCACAGCTTCATAGTTATTTCCTGTAGTTGCAGCAGTAGTTATTTTCTGCATGTTATCATACTGCTTTTTGTAAGCAGTTCTAGTGTCCATTACTTTGGTCACTCCTTCGTTTACTTGATCGGTAACATCCTCAATTCTAACAATAAGCGTTGCAGTAAGCCCAGGGTTTTTTAACTCCTCACTCATGTTCATAGCCCAAAAACCATCCTTGATATAATCATTCTCAACAGACGAATGAGATTGAACTTGGCTCAATCCACAGTGATGATTAGTTAAGATAAGCCCTCTGTTTGATACTATCTCCGCAGTACATCCTCCACCAAAGTGAACGATAGCGTCTTTAAGACTTGAGTGATTGATAGAGTAAATGTCTTCCGCACTTAATTTAAGTCCTTCTGCTTGCATATCGCCTTCAACGATTTTAAGCAAAGATGGAATCCACATTCCCTCATGTGCAAAAGAAGAAATACTAATGCAAAGGGCTAAAAAAGAAAGTTGTAATTGTTTCATAAAATATACTTAGTTAAAAAGAGAAAAGCACATTAAATGTGCTTTTCCTGTACATAGTACAAATGTAAACTTTTGAATTGATTTTTCAAAGCCTTTTAAAGCGATGAATTTTAAGCAGTTATTAACCGAAATACTCTTTCAAATGCTCAATATCATTCGTTTTCAATCTTGATATCGCTTTATTTCTGATCTTTCTAATGCTCTCTCTAGACATTCCAATTTCAGAACTAATCTCTGCAATCGTTTTGCTTCTTCTAACTCCAATTCCATAGTAATCTTGAACAATTTTCTGCTCTCTTGGAGTTAATTTTTCAAGCATTCTAGAAATGTCAATCTTTAAAGAAGATTTTGTCAAACTTTCTTCCGTTAGACTTTCTTCATTATTATTGAACTTATCCATTCTTGTTCCAGCATCATCTTCTGTAATAGGTGCGTCTAGTTCATATTGAGAATACTTACTTGCATAAGTATCTTTAATCTCTTTCTCAGAAACTTCCAACATATCCGCCAATTCCTCAGCATCTGGTAGTCTTTGATTTCTTTGCATGAATGTATCCTCTGCCTTGTTTATTTTCAACAACAATCCAGATTTATTCGAAGGAAGTCTTACGATCTTACCTTGATCATTGATTGCTTTTTGAATCATTTGTCTGATCCACCAAACTGCATAAGAAATAAATTTAAACCCTCTCGTTTCATCGAACTTTTGTGCCGCCTTAATCAAACCTATGTTCCCTTCATTTACCAAATCTTGAATATTTACTCCAAAATTTTGATATTGCTTTGCAACAGAGATTACGAATCTCAAGTTGGACTTCACCAATTTATCTAGTGCTTTAGTATCTCCCTCACGTATTCTAGCAGCCAAATCAAACTCCTCTTGAGGAGTAATCATCTCGATTTGACTTACATCAAACAAGTATTTATTGAAAGATATGGCACTTCTATTGGTTATGCTTTTTTCTATCTTTAACTGTCTCATAATTATATATATTTAATCTTTTATTATTTAGAACTTATCTAAGTAACAAACAAAAACCGAAAAAGTTGCTTTACATGTAAACTATTTTCAAGAAACACATCCTTTTTATGATTTCTTAACAATTAGTATGCTCCTTTCATACTTCCTTACAAGAAATTGTATAATTATTTTTGAGTATGGCTGACTTTCTTTAAATCTCCACAACCACATGAATTAGAAGCGCAAGAAGTAGTAGTATCTTTCTTTTTTGGGAAAAAGTTTCTCCAAAGAAATACTACTGCTAAGATTAAAACGATATAGGCTAAAATTTCTTGCATTTATTTTAAAATTTGGTAAGCTATTAATGCAATTACGTATGCAAAACCAGTCATCGAAAAAAGTTGAATCATTGGCCATTTCCACCCTCCGGTTTCCTTTTTTACCACTGCCAAAGTACTCATACATTGCAATGCAAAGGCATAAAACAACAATAACGAAACTCCCGTTGCAAAATCAAATAAAGGTGTTCCATCTTTCTTTTCTTCTTTGGCTAAATTATTCTTGATTGTATCGTGTTCATCTTCCCCTACACGATAAATATTAGCCAAAGCTCCTACAAAAACTTCTCTTGCGGCAAATGAACTTATCAAGGCTATCCCTATTTTCCAATCATAACCAAGTGGCTGTATGGCTGGTTCTAAAGTCTTACTAAAAGTTCCAATATATGAGTTTTCAATTTTGTGCGCAGCAACAAACTTCTGCATTTCTTTATCGGATAAATTTTCGCCAACATGTTCTGCCTGCACAATTGTTTCTGCGTTATTAAATGCGTCAGAATATCCATGTGATGCCAAAAACCACAAGACAATAGATAAGGATACAATTATCTTCCCCGCTCCCCAAACAAAACTTTTTGTCTTGTCAAAAACTGTCATCAGGATATTTCTTCCTAACGGCAGTTTGTAACTAGGCATTTCCACTACAAAATCAGACTTAACTTTTATTTGCAATAGTTTATTTAGAATACTAGCAGAAAAAATGGCTACTAAAAACCCTAATAAATAAAGCAACAACAATGTAATCGCTTGATAACTTATACCTAGAAAACTTTCATTTGGAATGACCAAAGCTATGATAATAAGGTACACAGGTAACCTTGCCGAACATGTTATAAAGGGTGTAACCAAAATAGTGATCAATCTTTCCTTCCAGTTTTCAATATTCCTTGTAGCCATCACGGCAGGAATCGCGCATGCCGTACCAGAAATCATCGGCACAATACTCTTCCCGCTCAATCCGAATTTTCGCATTATTTTATCAGTGATAAACACAACTCGACTCATATAGCCACTTTCCTCTAGAATGGAAATGAAGAAAAACAGAAAAGCAATTTGCGGAATAAAAATAACCACACCTCCTAATCCTGGAATCATTCCCTCTGACACCAATTCATTCAACATCCCTTCAGGCATCGCTGAATGAGTCCATTCACTCAAAGCCGCAAATCCACTTTCAATCCACTCCATTGGCAAAGCGCTCCAAACATAAATCGCTTGAAAAATCAACAACAAAATCGTAAAGAAAATGGCCAGTCCAAATACTCGATGTAACAAAACACTGTCTAATTTCTCTCTCACTTTAGAAATCTTAGTTGGCTTCGCACTAATCGTCTGCTTAACAACTTCATTGATAAAACGATGCCGTTGGATAGTCTCCTTACGTTGCAAATATCTTATCTCTGTTAGATCAAGGGAATATTTGGTCGATTCATTCGTGTCATTATTAAAGGTAGATTGGGTTAATCGTAACCAATCAGCGTACTGTAATTCCTGATTGAACTTCTCAAAAAGTTCAGGTGAAATACTTGATACATCCACCAATGGGTTAGTATTAATACTAGATACATCTTGAAACACCTGAATCAAATCGTCAAATCACTCTCCTGTTTTTCATGAAACCAAAACCACTTTGGCTTGCAATAGTTTTTCAAGCAAAGGCATATCAAGTGTAACGCCTTTTTTCTCCATTCTATCAGCCATATTAATAACTACCACTACAGGTAATTTCAAATCCTTCAATTGTGTAAGTAGTAGTAAAGTTCTTTTAATATGCTCAATCTCCGTTATAAAAAGAACAACATCAATTTTAGATTCCTCACTGCTTTCCAGTAAATAATCCAATACTACATTCTCGTCAAGCGAATTAGGATTAAGACTGTATGTCCCCGGTAAATCAGTTAAAGTAACCTTCTGTTCTTTATTTAACTTAAAGTAACCTACTTTTTTATCTACGGTAACACCTGGGTAATTACCAACCGATTGGTTCAGACCTGTTAATTTATTAAAAACAGTTGACTTGCCTGTGTTAGGGTTTCCAATTAGAACTGCATTGATATTTTTAAACTTATTCAATTATATCACTAACTTTAGGATTGGATCGGACTCACTTCAATTAGCTGCCCAACATCTTTTCTAATTGCTACAAATACATCATTTACTTTTATATAAATGGGATCTTGGAATGGAGCAAATTGGACAACTTCAATTGAATTTCCTGGCAAACAACCAAATTCAATAAGCTTAAGCGGTAAATTATCAATGCTCTTATTGACCACAACGGCCTGTTGTCCTATTTTTAATTCTAATAACGTCACCCTTTCATCTAAATCGAAAGCAAAGTTACCAATTATATAAAAGGCTTCAGATACCCTAAATGAGGTATAATTTGGAAAATTATATTGTTTTTGACTTCGAGAAAAATTTGTATTTTTGAGATAAATTACAAAACAAAAAACATGAAAAAACTTTACATCACCCTTTTAACACTTGCACTTACAGGTACATTTAGTGCACAAACAACCAATCTTGATTTGGAGTCATGGACTGCAGCAGGAGGATATGATGATCCCGATGGTTGGCTTACTGTTAATCAAGCAGCAACGATTTTAGGTATTTCATATCCTGTGGAAAAAATTACTGCTTCACCAAGTCAAGGATTGGCTGCAGCAAAAATGACAACTATAGATTGCTCATCTTGCCCCGGTTTTGGCGCACCAGATCCTCTTCCAGGATTCATTAGGCAAGAAACTGCTTACACCGCTTTAGCGACATCTGTAACTTTCGATTACCAATACAATGGAGTTGCTGGAGATTGGGGAGCTGTGATAGTTGAATTAACACAATGGGATCCTGTTGGAGATTCTGCTATAGTTATTGCAGAAGCATTAGATACTATTGCCACTAACACCACTACTTGGACGTCAAAAACAGCACAATTCGTTTATTCCAATTCATTAATTCCGGATTCTATCAAAATAAACTTCGTAGGAAGCATTGGTGGTTTGATTGCAGACCCAACATTTCCAGCACCGCAAAGTGGCACCGAACTAAGTGTAGATGCAATTTCTATCGCATCTCCTTCTTCTTTCATTGAAGAACATACTTTGGAAGGCAATGTGTACACGGCAAATGAAATGATTCACATCATTTTAACGGAACCTAGTAATGGGTTTGTTACTATTTATGACCTTACAGGAAAGCAAGTTTATAGAGGTTCTATTTCGAATATCAACACTACCATAAATACTAATTCTTTTAACAACGGTATTTACCTGGTGGAAGTTCAAGTTGAAAACAAGTCTTTAGTTAAAAAGATTACGATTCAATAACTGAAATAATTTTCAAAATGAAAAAGGCCGCTTATGCGGTCTTTTTTTTGCCCAAATGTTTCTAAGTAATTTTAAGGATTCAAATTAAAAACCATTGAAAGATTAATTCTTCCATCGTCTACATTTAGTAACTTATCAGAAAAGTGGTTATAGCCTATTTTAAGAAAAAACACGTCATCGAAATTAAAGCACAAACCACCGACTGGAGCAATAACCCAAACGTTTTCAGCGTCATTTTTTGTACCTGCATAATTCCCCATTAGAAATCCTCCTCTAGCACCTAAATAAAATTGTAAGTGTTGCTCAAAAAGACTTAGATGACCTAATCGTTTATCAAGATCAATAAATATTAGATATTTACGTTCATGATATTGTCTCATAATTTCATTATCACCGAGCACATGTACTTTCTTTCTGAATGGACGAAAAGCAAAACCAATTCTTGCACCCCATTGATACCCTTCGTCCTCAATACCTCCGGA
This sequence comes from uncultured Flavobacteriales bacterium, assembly GCA_913064955.1. GTDB lineage: Bacteria > Bacteroidota > Bacteroidia > Flavobacteriales_D > Parvicellaceae > Parvicella. Next base: position 4,347 of record CAJYBK010000080.1, on the reverse strand, counting down.
AACACCCATGTACCAATCATCCAGGTTAAAATCATTGTTAAAACTAATGGCTGGCAATATGTCAAACCCTTGATTGTAGATGGGTACATACTTTTCCTGCGAAAAACTGTCTCCAACTTTCAACATGAAAAATGTAATTAAAATACTGTGAAATAGATATGTTTTCAAACTATGTTGTAAATTTTCATTTCAAAATTAACTATTTTTTTAGTTAATAAAATAACCTGATTATTGTCAAGTTCGTTATTTAGTTACGATATTTGAGCGTAAATTTTGATTTTCACTAAATGAAGTTATTATATCCGGAGTATTTATGGGGGTTATTGGCAATAGCCATACCGATCATCATACACCTATTTAATTTTAGAAAATTTCAAAAAGTTTATTTTTCCAATATCGACCTATTGAAGGAAGTTAAATTGGAAACTAAATCTAAGTCTCAACTTAAACACTTAATAATACTTGCACTCAGAATACTAGCTATTGCTGCTTTAGTTTTGGCATTTTGCCAACCGTACATCCCCACTAATAGTAACGAAGTTAAAGGAGATAATGTAATTTCCATTTACGTGGATAATTCTAATAGCATGGACTCTAAAGGAGAAAATGGCTATAGATTAGAATTGGCGAAAGAACAAGCAGAAGCTATCATCAATAGTTATGGGCCAACAGATCAGTTCCAGATCATCACTAACGACTTTGAAGGTAGACATCAAAGACTTTATGGTAAAGGAGAGGCCATTCAATTACTAGAATCAATTGAGCCTTTTTTCCAGACAAGAAAACTTTCTGAAATATATCTAAGAGAACAAGACCTCTTTGCAAACTTAGATGTAAACAAAACAGTCTATTGGCTAAGTGATTTTCAAAAAAATGCCGCCAACTTTGAAAGCATTCAAGTAGATAGTTCTATCTCACTAATTTGCCTCCCCTATCTTAACGAAGGCGGTAACAACGTCTACATAGACAGCATATGGTTTAATTCACCTGTGAGAAAATCTGGTACAGAGGACCTTGTATTAGCTAAAGTTAAAAATGAGACCAATCAACCAATTGACTTTAAAATGAACCTAACTGTCAATGGAGAAAACAGAGCATTTATAAATTTTTCTGCTGCAGCAAATAGTTCGGTAACATGTGAAATACCATTCACAGTAAAAGGGAATGGCATCCAGCATGCCACACTTACTATTGAAGACTATCCGGATGCCGACTTGACTTTTGATGATAGTTTTCACTTCTCCTATCAATTGAGTCCAGGCATTAAAATAGTAAACTTATATGCCGGTTCTCCGCTAACTGACTCTACTGGATATTTCGGTGTTCTGTTTGGGAAGGATCCTCAATTTATTTTTAAAAATCAATTATTAAACAGTTTTGATTTCTCCACACTTAATGGATATGACTTTGTTATTTTGAGCAGTCTTCAAAGCTTTTCTGAAGGTATGCAATCAGAGTTAAAGAGTTTCATCAGTAAAGGAGGAAGCATATGTATTTTTCCAGGTGACAATATTGATATCAGCAGTTATAATAGCTTGATTCAGTCCTATGCAGAAGTTAGTATTTCTACCAAAGTAAACAGTGTAGTCAAAGTAAGTACTTTACTAAAAGATCATCCCATCTACCAAGATATTTTTGATGAAATCCCATCCAATGTTGATTTACCCTTTGCCAATCAATACTACCCGCTTTCATCAACCATTTCTAGTGGTAGCGAGTCGTTAATGAGACTTCAAAATGGCAGTCCATTTCTTCTTTATCTTTCTAATAGAATTGGAAGTATATCGATATGCGCTTCACCACTAAACACAGATGCAAGTAATTTCGTAAAGCATGCACTTTTTGTTCCAACTATGCTTCGACTAGCGGAATTTTCTCAATTTAGAAATCATTATTACTACACCGTAGGAAAGGACAACAATGTGGAAATTAGTCAGGGATTAAAAACAACTGATAAAATTGAGATTACTAATATTCAAGATAACAATAGTTTTCTGCCTGAATTAAAAATCACTAAAAGTGAAACCAATTTATTGCTTTACAACCAAATTAAAGAAGCAGGTCATTTTGATGTAGTAGTCAACGGAGACAGATTAGACGGCATTGCTTTCAATTTCGATAGAAGCGAATCCTTGCAAGACTTCCTAAATTGGGAAGAACTTACCTCAGCTATTAACAATAACGCAATTGGTCAATACACAAAGGTTTTGAAGAACGCTGATACAGCTAGCGGCATAGCCATTAACGAGATTGTAAAAGGTAAAAAATACTGGTGGCATCTGATTGTGCTAACCTTAATTTTATTAGGATTAGAGATTGCTGTCTTTAGACTTTTTAAATAATTTGAGATGACTGGATACATTTCAAAAATTCTATTCCTTGTAATAATCAACTTCATTTATCAATCTATCAATTCACAAGAATTAAGAAAAGAACAGATTTTTACGGACCATAAATTCTTGCCTTTTTACAATTTAAAAAAAGCGAGTAACACAGCCATTTTTCAAGGAAATAAAAAGAAAAAAAATTACTTTGAAGGCTGGTACTTCAAAATGGTTTCTTCGGATGGTTCATCCATTATTAGCATTATTCCAGGCGTATCATTGTCGGAGGATGGAAAGGAGCAACATGCTTTTATTCAAATGATTGATGGGATCAGTGCAACGACAGAATACTTTACTTTTCCCATTGAAGATTTTAGTTTCTCTAAAAAGGAATTTGCCGTAAAAATTGGCGACAACTATTTCTCCAAAGACCATTTGATTTTAGATTTAAAAAATGATTCTACAACAATTAAGGGAAAAGTTGAAATGAATGATTTGGTTGATTACTCTACAGGACGACTAATCAATCACAGTATTATGGGTTGGTATAGATTTGTACCCAAGATGGAGTGTTACCATGGTGTAGTCAGTTTAACGCATCAACTGTCCGGTAATATAACAGTCAATGGTAAAAACCATCAATTTCAAAACGGGAAAGGATACATTGAAAAAGATTGGGGATCTAGCATGCCATCTACTTGGATCTGGCTCCAAAGCAATAACTTCCAATCAGAAAGCAGTTCTTTTATGCTTTCAATTGCCAATGTACCTTGGAGAAAGAAATCATTCACCGGCTTCCTTGGCTTCTACTATCTGGATGGAAAAGTACACAGATTCGCTACCTACAAAAACACAAAAGTTAAACTGGTAATCGTGGATGATAACACCCTGAGAATTAAAATAGACAACAAGAAAAACTCTTTTTTAATTGAAGCAACGAGAAACAACATCGGAATGCTACAAGCACCAAGTTCTGGATCTATGGATCGAAGAATTCCTGAAAGCGTTGATGCTCAAATGAAGATTACAGTATTTGATAAAAAGGGAATTGAAATTCATCAAGACAGCACAGCCATCTCTGGAATGGAAATGGTCGATGACTTTTGGCGGATGGCTGGAGACATTAAATAATGACAAAAATCATTCAATTCTTCCTTTTTATAAGATATTAATCACATTTCAAGCGAAAAGAATTAGAGTACTTTGTACTATAAATAATTCAACAATGAAAAAAAATATGGGAAATGGTGGGAATTTTCAATTGATAGAAATGTAAAAAAGATGTTAAAAGCTTTGTATAAAGTCCCTCCGGGTTATAATCTGCTAACCGGAAAAGTTGAATAAATTAGATTATTCCCATTTAACTTTACTTTTTTTGTTATTGTTATTTTTAATTTTCCTTTTGGATTTGGAAGGTAAAAAATAATATAAAAAGTACCGGAGGAAATAAAGTGATAGAATCCTATAAATTTGGACAAACCGTAATCAATGGGAAAAAATATAGTTCAGATCTTATTATTTTCAAAGATTATATCTATGATAGTTGGTGGAGAAAAGAAGGGCATAACCTTTGTATTGACGATATAAGTCAAATAATAAATAAAAAACCTGATATCTTAATTGTAGGAACCGGCTATTTCGGTTTAATGAAAGTGCCAAAAGAATTAATAGAAAAAATAAAATTCCGATAAAAACGGGCTGTAGATATTTTCGTGGCTTGTTTGGAAGTATTTTTTTCTTTGAAAATTCATATGCAGGTTTAAGTCCTTTAGAAATGATTCCGGATTCCTCAGCACCCTCCTTCAGAGTCTCTTCAATTACATAGTTGGCTGATGGACTTACAACGATAGAGGTGCTTCGGGTCAGGATCGAGAAAGGGTCGAACCATCCCCCGATATTTGTACCGAAAAGGGCCATTACAAGTACTAATGTAAGGATCACATATTTCAATTTGATCAATTTATGATCTACATTTTCAACTTTCTTTTTATTTCTTTTGAATATCCATGAGAAAAAATGATGG
>CAJYBK010000079.1 GCA_913064955.1 uncultured Flavobacteriales bacterium | reverse complement strand
CATTGGCTGGTTCTCCAATAGCATTCACAATTTGTCCATCCGAAGTAAGTAATGGATCTAGGATAGTACTTACTTTCACATTCTGACTAAACATACATGTTCCATCCAATTCCACCTGCAAATTATTTGCTGTTTTGATACCACCCGTAAAACCTAAACTACTATTTACTCCAAAGGACTTGGACATATCTAGCAGCGGTAATTGTCCAGCATAACTCACACAAAAAACGGGAGCCATAATAGTATCATCCTTAATATTTTGAGCAATTCCATTACCCCAATTAAGCATAATCAAAAACGTTACTACGATTTTTATATAGGCTGATTTCATTATCATGTTTTTACAAATATGCCAAGTGATTTTAAAAGTGAGTTGATTATTAACGTAAAAGGTAGTTATTAATTATCCTCCGCAAACCATTCTGCATAACTATTACCTGTCTCGCGTAAAAAAGCAGAATGCAACTCCACATTTGCTGGCAACTTACTTTTTAGGATGGTGATAATTTCAATCAACATATTTTCGCAAGTTGGTTGATAAGATACAAATCTAACTCTTTTGTTTTGTTCTTCGATTCCTTTAAATCGACTGTCATTTCTCAATATTAGTCTATGATCAAATTCTTCATATACAAAGTCTCGAACTATTTTCTTAATATCTCCGAAATCAACTACCATCCCGCAATCACTCAAATGAAACTCTTGTGATGGCTCCCCAATTACTGTGACCCTTAAATGATATGAATGACCGTGAATGTCTTTACACTTCCCTTCATAGCCATCTAGCGCATGCGCTGTTTCAAAATCAAATTCTTTGGTAAGCCTTATTTTCATTATCTTTCTATCTTAAAGGTGCAAAATTAATCATATTTATTGAACCTTTTTTGTTCGCCAGTGTAATATCCTAAAAAACGAATCAATGTTCAAACTTTCTATTTTATTTAGTCTAGTTGTTTTTCTCCATGTTGGCAACACAGTTGCTCGAGAAAAATGGTCTGCCAATCCAAGAATCATTAAAGATACTTTAGATTCATCCATTCCTGATGGAAAAATAAAATTTATAGGTACTGTTTTAAATTCAGCAGGACAATCAGTTCCTGATTTCAACATTAAAGTTACCAATTCTGCTTTGCAGAAAATAAATTGGGATAATTCTGGTTCCTTTGAAATTTTAGTTGACACTAATTTCACCTTTATTTCATTTACTTCTCCCAATCATGTAACCGTCCAATTAAATAATTCTGGCTTTGAAAATCAGCATGAAATAACCATAAGCACAATCATGCAAATGAATAGCATTATTCCTACCCTTCAACCAGAAATGGAAATAATGACCTACAAACCTGTTATTTATTTATACGGACCTGATCTAGACAATATTGAACTATTATTAAATCCATCTGGTAAATTCACTTTTACCTATCCACAAATTAAAGAATCAAAATGGACCGTAGATTTAAAAGATAACAAGATACTTGCCAGTGGTCAAGCCTTTCCTTATTTGTTTTATGAAACCGTGAATGAAGATTTACACTACAAACTAGACAAAGGATCTTTATTTGGTCATGTCTCTGAAAAAAACGAAGTAATAGACTTCTTAGAAACTTCTTTAAGCGAAATGGGACTAACGCAAAAGGAGCAAACAGACTTTATCACTTTTTGGGCACCTAGAATGATAACAAGTCCTAAAGTATTTATTCAATTTTGGATAGACAAAGAGTATGATAATATTGCTACGCTTGAAGTGTCACCGCATCCGGAATCTAGCAAGAGAATTTACATTGTTTTTTCTCCAATTGAAGATGACAACGAAATAAATTATCAAGAGCAAGAATTTAAACCTTTCAAAAGAAAAGGATTTACTATCATTGAATGGGGAGGAAGTCAATTACCTATTTCAAAACTAAAAATTTAACAACAACGCTATTATGAAATTCAGCCTATTAACAACCCTACTTTTATTTTCACTTCAGTCATTTGCTGGCTTAAAAAGTCAACCTGTTATGATGTATGAAATTATTTCTGACACATTGGAAAGTTCTGTGCCCGAAGGCAAATGTTTAATCACTGGAATTGTAACCCACATGGGAAAAACAATCAATGAAGCGACCATTTTTAGCGAAAGTACCAAGCAGGTGAATTCTGACAAATTGGGACGCTTCAAAATATTGGTTGATACGGCTGACACTTACTTGGTCATTCAGAAAAAAGGCATTCCGGAGTCTTATGTGGAGTTTTATAAATTTCGCAGCCAACATCATATCAACTTAAAAGTAATGATGCCAACAGAAGACATGATACTTATTGTGGACAAGCCCGTTATTTATGCATATGGGTCAACTGGCAATGGTTTTGAAATTGGTATTCAACCCAAAGGTGAATTCACATTTACCTACCCAATAATTTCATCTCAAAACTCCTGGACAGGAACAATTACCGCAGATGGAATTGCTATAGAAAAGAAAGTATTTCCTTATCTTTTTTACGAATCAAAAATGACAAACCTTAATTTCTTGCAAGAAAATAACTCTTTCGAAGGAAGCGTTGTCTCCAAAGAACAAGTGGTAAGTTTTTTGGAAAATTCCCTGACTGATCTCAACCTCAACAATCAAGAAAAGACAGACTTCATTACGTATTGGGCCCCTAGAATGATTAACCACGATAGAGTTTTCATTCAATTTTGGACAAAAAGTGATTATGATATCATATCATCCATTGATGTTTCACCAAAACCTGACAATATAGGTCGCGTTTTTATGACCTATGCTCCATTAAATGCAAATCAAAAAGTAATCGCCACACCTCAAGTGTTGACTCCAATCCAAAGAGAAGGTTTTACAATTATTGAATGGGGCGGATCAGAACTTCCAACACAAAAACTTTATGTACCAAAAACATTATAAAATGAAATACTCAATCCTTACTATCATTTGTTTCACTGCATTGTCCTTTTTTAGTAATGGAAGGCTTGGAGAGTTAGTACCTGCTTACTCTGTAGTTTATGACTCCTTGGAAAGTAAGATTCCAGCGGGAAAATGTCTAATTACTGGTAAAGTTACAAGAGCAGAGGTCATCATTAATGAGGCCTTAATCTATACGAAAAGTGGCGTAAGAGTAAATACCAACAAGGAAGGACGGTTTAGAATGCTAATAGATACTTCAGACACCTATTTAGTGATTCACAAAGCGCCACATCAAGATGGCTTTGTAGAAGGGTATAAATTTGAAAGTCAACACCATGTTGAGATTCTTATTTTCATGCCGGAAGAGTATTATATGATAGAAGCAGAAAAACCTGTAATCTATGCCTACTCCAACGATAAAATTGAAATCAACTTAAACCTATCTCCAAAAGGTGAATTTACATTCACCTACCCACAAATAGACAAAGAGAATGAATGGAACTTCACATCTACTAAAAATGGAGAAATTTACATCAATAACAAAAGTTACCCATACTTATTTTGGGAATCCATTACCGAGAACTTAAAGTACCACAAGCAGCAGGAAGCATTTCAAGGTGAAGTGGTTAAATCAAACATGATCATTACCTACCTAGAAACAGAACTTTCTCAGATGGGTCTTAACGCTACTGAAAAAGCAGATTTCATTACTTACTGGGGACCTCGAATGACAGAAAGCAATTACAGTTTGATTCAATTCAAAGTAGACGAACAATATGATGAAATAGCAACAATAAATGTGACACCAAAACCAGACAATATCAGAAGAGTTTATATGCTTTTTACTCCTTTTGACTCATACCCTAGCCATTTAAAGATTGACAACAGCAAAGTAAAATACACCTCCATTTCAAGGGATGGACTAACCATTATTGAATGGGGAGGTTCTCAAATACCTGAACAACAACTAAATAAGCAACTATGAACAATCTTAAACTAACCTTGCTTTTTGCATTGCTTTTTACTGCGTTTAATGCAAAAGCCTATCATATAAGAAAAGAGATTGGAGATTATTATATTCAAAGTGACTCCAAAGATTCTACAGTACCTGAAGGGTTTTGCAAAATCACAGGAACGGTTTTGGCAGGTGGAAAAGCATTTGCCAATGTGAAAATATACGGATTTCAGACAAGTAGACCTGTTGTTACTGATGATAAAGGTTACTTTTCTATCACTGTTGACACTAGCGAAACGGGTCTATACACTAACCACAACGATTACAGACCTGCATATTTAGAAAACTACAAATTTCAAAGTGGGCACTTGATCAAAATGACGTTTCACATCAAGAAACCAGTTCAGATGCCATACCAACACGCGGTAAAAAAGCCAGTTATTTATGCCTATTCAGAAGAAAAAATAAACTTCAGACTATCACTTCAGACAGAGGCTCAAATTACTTTCACTTATCCAAAACTAGATCAAGAATGGGTAATGGAAACAAATAAGAACGGTACACTATCAGATGACAAAAACCATACATTTCCATACCTATTTTGGGAAGGTGAAATGAATAACTTGAACTTCAAAAAATCTGACCATCAAATCATTGGAAACTTTGTAGAAAAGCAAAACACTGTCAAATACTTAGAAGAAAAGCTGACTCAAATGGGATTAAACAATAGAGAGCAGACTGACTTTATCACTTTTTGGGCACCACAATTAATGAAAAACGACAAAAACTTTATTCAGTTTTTAATAGATGAAGACTATGAAGTCATCTCCTCCATGGAGATTTCTCCACAACCTGATCAAATAAAAAGAGTATATATCTTGTTTACTGATGCCTCAAAAGCAGATGAACGGTTTATAGAAGCAACTAATCAATTCAAATCATTCAACCGCAATGGTTTTACAATCGTAGAATGGGGTGGAACAGAATTAAAGGTAAATCAAGGATTATAATTTATAGTGAATACCAATTTCCAATCCGCTTGTGGTCAAAGTGGAATATTCTTTTTTGCTAAAATCAGTATTATTTGTTTTCTGACGCCATGAGCCACTTATCTCAGGAGAAAACTGAATCAAAAGCGTTAGCCTCTCTAATAATTTCATCTCCAAACTGGCTTTAATAACGGCCCCTATATGGAAATAGTCTGCCTCATAGGAAAAACTAGCATCACTAAATTCTTCTTGAATAAACGGATTCCCTAATGAGTCAAGAACTGCATCAAACTGCACAATTGAAGCAGAAGTAGTTAACTTACTTTTACCAATTGAGACTCCACCACCAAGGTAGATTTTAACCCTATCATTTGTCCAACCTTTCGAAAGCGTGAATTGAGTGTTTAAATAACGTTGTAAGTTGCTTGTTTTTTCATCAAAATGAGTTTGTCCAACTTCATAACTATACCTTCCCTCTTCTTTTCTTAAGTATAAAGCGGGCGATTCCTTTTGAAAAAGTCGATTCAATTCTGCTTGAAACACAAAACCTTTAAAACACTGACGATATTGAAAACCTACTTTTTGCTGATAAAAAGAACCTGCAACATGAAGAGGGAGCACCGGTAAACTTATACCAATCGTTCTTCTAATATCATCGGATTTTTGAGATAATAACGAAATGGAAAATGACAACAATATGGTAACTAAGAGGTATTTCATAATTCACTTTTAAGGAATAATGAAAACTTCCTAATTGGTTACTTTATTGCTTTTGACTTAACTTAAAAATACCTCCTGCAATATTTCCAACTGCACTTCGAGATAGTTTTGTTGAAAGAACCCCTACCTTATTTGCCGCACCATGAATAGCCGTCAACTCCCCTTTTAACATTTGACTATAGCCGTACTTAGCCACTTTCTCTGCGCTTGGGAGTAATGGGAAATTAGCCATTTTTTCATCTACATTAGCATTCATTCCGAAATTAGACTTAGTAGGACCCGGACAAAGAGCCGTCACTGTAATGTCAGTTTTTTTCAACTCACCTGCCAATCCTTCCGAAAAACTAAGTACAAATGCTTTTGTCGCAGCATAAACAGAGACATATGGAATTCCTTGAAATGCTGCAGTACTAGCAACATTCAAAATTTTGGCTGCTGCATTTTTCTTTCTTTTTTCACGTACAAAATAATAACACAAGTCCATCAAAGCTGTGATATTTAATTGAACCATTTGCTGCATGGCCGCAATATCTCCATCTTCAAAAGAGCCATTCATTCCAACCCCTGCATTGTTTATTAAATAATCGATTTCAATGTTGTGCTCATCAATTTCATCCATCAATTTCTTTGCTGCATTCTCTACCGTTAAATCTGATGGTATAACGGCACATTTCACACCATACTTGCTTTCTACAGTGCTTTTCAACATATTCAATTGGTGCACACTTCTAGCGGTCACTACTAAATCGCCTCCTTGCTTCGCATGACAAATTGCCAATTCATAACCTATTCCTGATGATGCTCCTGTTACCAATGCTGTTTTCATATTTTGCTAATAGGAATTATAAAGATAAGCGGAAATGAAAAATATTGTGAATATCAAGTATAAATCCTGAATTCATTATTTCTTGAAATTACATTCCAAATAAACCCAAGAAAACAGACTTATTGAAAAAGTCATTGCACAAGAAAGGTTAGCAGTTGATACACCAGACGCTCCATTTTTAGGCACATGTGAACCCGTACTATCAAAAATGAAAGGATATACTTCTGTTAACTCTGCATAATAATTAAATCCAACTATAGACAAAACCATAACTAAGACACAGATAATTCTAAGAACATTTTTCATAATTCAATATTATTGTTTATCCTGTCAAAGATATCATAATAAACTTGGTTGGGGAATTATAACCACTAGATAGAATACTAATTCAACAGAAGAAAACTCATAGGTATTTAACACAAAACTAACTATCTTTGCAGGCCTTGATTAAAGCCAACGCCATATTATCAAATATCCAAAGCCCAAAAGATATTCGCGATTTTGATTCAGTTCAACTTCAGCAGCTTTGTCGCGAAATAAGAGCGCGTATTATTGCTGTCACTTCCAAAAACCCAGGTCATTTAGGGGCAAGCCTTGGAGCAATAGAACTGGCAGTTGGTATTCATAAGGTTTTTAATACTCCTCTGGATTCTTTGGTATGGGATGTTGGACACCAATCCTATGCTCACAAAATATTAACGGGAAGAAATAATGACTTTGATCAAATAAGACAAATCAATGGGATAGCTGGGTTTCCAAAAATGAATGAAAGCAAATACGACAGTTTTGGAACCGGGCACAGCAGCACTTCAATTTCTGCTGCATTAGGTATGGCTATTGCGGACTCCAATAACAGGACACATATAGCAGTTATTGGCGATGGTAGTCTTACCGGAGGAATGGCTTTTGAGGCGCTGAATCATTTAGCCACCACAGAAGCAAATGTATTAGTCATCATCAATGATAATGACATGTCTATTGACGATAGTGTAGGAGGCTTGCAGCAACACTTGAACAACATTGACATGGATCAAAACATTTTCACAAATCTTGGACTACCCTATCATGGACCGTTCGAAGGAAATGAGATCAAATCAGTTACGGAGCAACTAGAACTCCAAAAAGATATTTCAGGACCTAGGGTAATTCATTTTAGGACTCAGAAAGGCTTTGGTTATGATCATTCTGAAAAAGGAAATGCTACACATTGGCATGCGCCTGGAAAATTTGCCATTGAAACTGGTCAAGGATTAGAGGGAGAAAGCGAATTTCCGAAAACCTATCAGCACATTGTGGGAGAAACGCTTTGCAAATTGGCAGAAAACAATGAAGACATCTATGTCATCACTCCAGCAATGGCATCAGGATCCAAACTGAAGGAATTTGAAGCCAAATTTCCAAACCGATTTTTTGATGTAGGAATAGCGGAGCAACATGCTGTGACTTTTTCCGCAGGAATTGCTGCTCAAGGCAAATCACCTATTTGTGTGATTTACTCTACTTTCCTGCAGCGAGGATATGATCAGTTAATTCACGATGTGGCACTACAAGACTTGAGTGTTATTTTCCTTATAGACAGAGCAGGCTTGGTAGGACATGACGGCAGCACTCACCACGGAGCATTCGATTTGGCCTTTTTGAATTGCATTCCAAATATGAGCATCTACGCACCATGTAATGAAGAAGAATTAGCAAAAATCATCGAACAATCTGTGCAATTAAAAAATGGACCAATAGCCATCAGATATCCACGTGGTAAAGGATCCAAAAAGGAAACGGTATCAATACAAAATCAATTCTTAAGTGTTAAACAATTAGCTTCTGGCGAAAAGAAAGCAGTAATTTCTATAGGAGGCATATGCGATAATGTAGCACAAGCCATATCCAAAACAGAAGATTTTTCTCATTTCGCTTTGCAAGTTGTAAAACCACTACCCTTAGAGGAACTAAAAAGCATCTTCTCTGAATATAAAGAAATCTTCATTGTAGAAGATGGTGTAAAAAATGGAGGAATTGGCATGAATATCATGTCATGGGCAAATGATAATAGCTTGAACAACAAATTGAATATCCTAGCCTTTCCAGATCAATTTATAGAGCATGGCTCACCGGAGGAACTATATTACTCCATTGGGATGAGTCCTGATAAAATTAAATCTTGGCTTGACGCTAAGTAATCTTTATTGAAAAATCATCTGCATCTAAATCTGCAGGAAATTTACTTCTAAAAGCTAATAGTTCATCTTTCTTAATGGTTTGAATGGATATTCCTTCTACACTATCTAGATGACTATCAATAGCCAGTCCTTTAAAATCAAAAACGACCGACTTTCCATCATAATCGTTACCATTACCATCCTTTCCAACTCTATTGACGCCAATCACATAACTTAGGTTTTCAATCGCTCTGGCTTTGAGCAAACTATACCACGCTTCACTTCTCACCTTAGGCCAATTGGCTACATATACCAAACAGTCATAATCTTCTGCCTTGGTTCTTCTACTCCATACAGGAAATCTTAGGTCATAACATACTTGCAAGCAAAATCTCACGCCTTTAAACTCAACAATGGTCTTTGTCATTCCCGGAGAATATACTTGGTGTTCATCTGCTATTCGAAACAAATGCCTCTTGTCGTAAGTTTCAATTTTCCCATCAGGAAAAACCCAATACATCCGATTGTAAAAAGCACCATTACCTTCCACAGCAATAGATCCTACCAAACAAACTTGCAAATCTTTCGCTTTTGCAATTAACCAATCCTTGGCTACTCCTCCATTAGGCAAAGCAATCTTAGAAGGATTCATACTAAATCCAGTATTAAACATCTCCGGAAGAACTATTACATCTACTTTTTCTTTTAAGTCTTTTAACAATCCGTCTATTCGGTCCAAGTTACCTTGCGTATCTTCCCAAAGTATATTAAGTTGCAGTGTTGCTATTTTAATTTTGTCTGTCATGCTTAACAAATGTAATTATTTTGCCAAATACGTTCGATATTCCATACCAATATTCTTATTCTATTAAAAAACCACAATAGTTATTGACATTTGTTTAGTATATATTTGAGTTTGTCACAAGAAATGCTACTTTTATCCGAGAAGGAAAAATTTGGCCTTATTTTTTCGGTATTTTGTACATTGATTGTACCAAGAAATAGAAGATAAAAAACTATGATACGACTTAAGGGAATAATAGCTTTGATGGCTATAGTGATGATGACAAGTGTTGTTTTTGGACAAAACGCTTTAGATGCTGACGGCAAAAAAACTGGCCCATGGCAAATAACAGGAGCGATGAGTAAAGACAAGAGTTACGCGCCAGATGCAATTGTGGAAGAAGGGAGTTATGTGAGAAGTCGTAAAGAAGGTCTTTGGAAAAAATACCACCCAAACGGAAACTTAAAAAGTGAAGTTGAATACGCCAAAGGTAGAGCAAGTGGATCATTCAAAACATACTTTGCTAACGGTAATGTTGAAGAGGCTGGAAACTGGAAAGGTGGAAAGTACAAAGGTGATTACGAAATGTTTTACGAGGATGGTACTCCTCGTCAGAAAAAAACCTTTAATGAAAATGGTGCTACAGAAGGAAAAGTTCAAATGTGGTACCCTAATGGTCAATTGGAATTAGAATTCAACACTGTTAATGGTCAAGAAGATGGAAAAGCTACTTGGTTCTATGAAAATGGAGACAAGAAGAAGGAGCAAAACTTTACCGGAGGTGTAATGGAAGCACCAGCAGAGGAATTTGCTATGGAGAAACCACCATATAAAGATCCTAACAAGAAACCTGCTAAGAAAGGACCTAAAATGCAAGGTAAATTTAACGGAAGCAGTGGATTAAAAGATTGCTACGGAAAAACTTACGACAACGACAAGAACCTATTAATGGATGGATGTTTCCAAGATGGAAGACTGCACAATGGTCGTCACTACATCTATGATGAGTATGGTCTATTAGATCACATTGAGGTATACGAGAATGGAGAATATGTAGGTAATGGTGTAATTGGCGCTAAAGACAAATACTAAATCATAACACAAACTAATTGAAATCCCTCAAGTCATTGGCTTGAGGGATTTTTTTTGACTATATTTATTCTATGTTTTCAACGACTTCAAATATTTTTTCAAATCTTGAGTACAGATATGGCTTTAACGGGATGGAGAAGGATGATGAAGTGAAAGGGAAAGGAAACTCTTACACTACCCACTTTAGGATGCTTGACCCACGCTTGGGAAGATGGTTATCAACAGACCCTATAACCCCGCTCCCGAGCGAATCCCTTCGCGTGGAATCTTAACAAAAGCAAAAATCATAACAAAACCACAAATTTTATTTTGAAGTCTATGTCCTTTTTTCTTAAATTGGTCTCATGAGTAGAAATTATAAGTTCCATAATCCAGAAGGAGTCTACTTTGTAAGTTTTGCTGTAGTGGAATGGTTGGATGTTTTTACTCGAGCAGAATACAAGAATATATTACTAGAATCTTTAGAATTTTGTCAAAATGAAAAAGGTATGGAAATCTTTGCATGGTGTATTATGACTAATCATGTTCATCTAGTTTTCAGGTCAGTTGGAGATGCAAACCCAGAAAAGATACTAGGGGACTTTAAAAGATTTACTAGCCGCAAAATCATAGAGGCGATTATAGAAAATCAAAAAGAAAGTAGAAAGGAATTTTTACTTACCAAATTCAAAGAACATGGCAGTAAAACTTCCAACACTTCTAAATATCAATTTTGGAGACATGACAATAAACCTATTGAACTTTGGTCTAATAAAGTAATCGATGAGAAGATAAACTACATTCATAACAATCCGGTAGAAGTAGGAATAGAAATAAGACCTGAAGAATATAAATATAGTAGCGCATTAGATTATGCTGGAGCAAAAGGAATACTAGATCATGTTTTTGTTGTCAGATAAAATTAGTTATATTTGAAAGTAAACGTATACCACGCGAAAGGATTCGCGCGGTAGCGGAGGGGAATGAAATTAATAAATTCTATACTGGAGATCCTGCTATGGATGTAATCTCTCCTGTTAATACTTACACAGGAGGAAAATTATTGATTTTTATTAATCAAATAGAATTTCAAGTGATATGGCCATTATAAAGTATCTTTTATTTTTATTTTTATTTCATTTTCTTAATGAATCAATTAGTCAATCCTATTTAGAAATAGTTTGGGAAAAAGAAGATTTTGAAAAAAGGAAAAACATTGAGGATTGCAGCATAATAATAAAAAAATATAATAGCGATAGTATTCTGTTAAAAACGTACACTGCTATAATCAATAAAGGATTACAAATTAATGCAAAAGTTGAAACCAATTTTAACTTTTTTAATGTTGAGATAAGTTATAATTATAATGAGGATGATAGAAAGTACTCAAGTGTTATTAAGAAAGGAAGTAAGTCTTCAGTAATTTATTATGAGTATGAAAATAATTTACTAATTAATGAAACCATCTATGGAAGAGATACCTCCTTTATAAAATACACTTACCAATCTGAAAAACTCACGGAAATAGCAAAGTGCTCCCCAAGAGATACCTTTTTAATAATAAATTTTGAATACAAAAAAGGGCAAGTCATAGAAAAGGTTAGAAATATTGAAAATAACACAGTGGCGACATATAATTATCAATTGAGCAAGGACGGAATTAAGAAAGTATTTTTTAATAATAGAATCCTTTATTGTTATTTGTACGAAGAAGGTAAGAGAATTGAGTCAACGGAATATAATGAGGAGGGAAAAGTTAAATTAATAACAACGAGTATTTTTGTCAATGAGGTTTTACTGGAAACTGTTTCTCGAAATAAGGATGGTAAATTAATAGGGTTTTCTACATTTACTTATATAAGTAGTTGACCCGCTCCGCTGCATTTGCAATGCTGCGGCAGTAAAACGTACTAAAAAGCTCCCGCTCCGTTGGATTTGCAATCCTGCGGCACTAAAGCGTTCTTCCAAATACTATGACATTCAGATCACATAATTAACCAGCACTAATCATCACCCAGTATTAAAGCTTATCACTTTTTACCGTAAATTTATCTAACCAAAATGGGCTACCCACATCTACTCCACTCCCGAGCGAATCCCTTCGCGTGGAATCATGATAAGAAAGAAAATGTATGCTACTAAATTAAGTTTACAGTTTCTATTGCTTAAAAAAAATGAGTAATATTGGTAATATGAAGTTACAATAACGAACACGAAAGGTTTTGACTTAAAATTGACAAATTCCGGAATGGAAGAAGTGAAATTAGAAAATATTGAAAAATAATGATTAAACACATTTGGAATATAGCTATAATTTCAACTTTACTTTTGTCTTGTAGCACTGATACGGGTAGAAATGGTTTGGAAAACCCAATTGGTTTGACAGATCAATGGGAGGTGAGCGATGAAAATCACGAGCAGAATGTAGACACTAATAAAGTATCAATAAATGACAAAGATTTTCAATTATTATACTCCAACGGGAGATATTACTGCTCGATATACTTCACATACGATTATATTAATTTTCTGTTGATATTAGATAACAATAAAGAGTTAGTAGAGATGTATAAGTATTCGTTTTGCGGCAAAGGTTATGTTGCGAAAATGCTTATTAATGAAGCAAGTAATCAATGTTTTTTAATCAATGGAATTAAAAATAAGCCAAATAAACTTTCGATTAATGATGCACTAAAATTAAATGACATTCTACAGAGTTGCTTCAATTCAAGCGCTTATATAGACGCATTTTATGAATTCAAAGATGTTAATCTTGATTCTAAATTTGATTACTTAAATTACGAGGAATTAAGTAGTATTTTCGTTGTTGATTCGTTGGGAACGTCATTATTAATACCATGTTCAATTAATTAGAAGAGATTAATCTTCGAGCATTACACAACCAAAACCCCTCAATCCCTAAGAATCCTTCAAAAAGGTTCAGAATCGTAAACCATCACCAATGCCATAAGGATATGATGGGGTCATAATGGTAGAGGAATTGGAAATTGGAGAGGTTTAAAGATTAGTGTGTTATAAAAGAACGTTGTACATTTTATGAGATTACCTTCTCGCTCGTTGGAGTTTAGCGCTAGCGTAACTACTCAAGTTCTAC
>CAJYBK010000078.1 GCA_913064955.1 uncultured Flavobacteriales bacterium | reverse complement strand
TTTTTTGAGTCGGCTTTTTAAACCGTATTTTGTCTTGAGGAACACTACCGAAAATGTCTTCATTAATAAATTTATTAATTTGAGGTGATACTTTTGGAGCCAGGTATTCTACATACTCGTCATCAATTTCTTCTAAAAACCTACTTGGTTCACAATCAATTAATTTTCCCCATCTATACCGTGAATGAGCGTACGTTAAATACGCTTGTTTTTCTGCTCGAGTAAGCGCTACATAAAATAACCTCCGCTCTTCTTCCAGTTCGCTTCGGGTATTCATGCTCATGGCAGATGGGAATAAATTCTCTTCCATTCCAACAATGTATAAATACGGGAATTCAAGTCCTTTAGCACTATGAATTGTCATCAAGGTTACCTTGTCCAAATCTTCAGGGTCGTCATTGTCGGCATCTGTAAGTAAGGCAACGTCAATGAGGAAGTCTGGTAACGTGATTAATTTTTCATCTGTTGAATTAGCATCAGTGAATTCTTTAATTCCATTCAAAAGCTCTTGAATGTTTTCATATCTACTTACTCCTTCTGGTGTTTTGTCTGAGTATAATTCTCTATGAAGTCCTGAAACTTTTGCAATTTCATCCGAGATATCATAGGCATTGGTTTTATTTAATTTGGTTGCGAAACTTCGAATCATCAAGACAAAGTCTTGAATTTTTTTCATCGTACCAGCATTTAGGTTTAAGCCAAACTCTGCTGGGTTTTCAATAACTTTCCAAATCGTAGTGTCGTTAGTATTTGCAGCAATATTTAATTTATCAATTGAGGTTTGTCCTATTCCTCTTTTAGGATAGTTGATAACTCTTTTGAAAGCTTCTTCATCAGAGGGATTGGCAACAAGTCTGAAATAGGCCAAAAGATCTTTTATTTCTTTTCTTTGGTAAAATGATTGTCCTCCAAAAATTTTATAAGGAATGTTCATTTTTCTCAAGGCTTCCTCCATTGATCGGGATTGTGCATTGGTTCTATAGAGTATAGCGAAAGATTGATTGTCTAGTTGGTTGTTGTTTTTGGTTTCAAATATGTCATTCGCGACAAACTTACCTTCTTCATTATCAGAGAAAGTCCTAACCACTTTGATTAATTCACCTTGAGGGTTGCTTGTCCAAACGTCTTTTTCGATTTGATCTTTGTTGTTTATAATAATGCTATTTGCTGCATCTACAATTGTTTGAGTGCTTCTGTAGTTTTGCTCGAGTTTAAATAATTTATAATCAGGATAGTCCTTTTTGAAGTTGAGAATGTTTTGAATGTTAGCGCCTCTAAATGCATAGATGCTCTGAGCATCATCACCTACTACGCATAGGTTCTCGTAACGCGCTGCTAATCTTTTTACAATTAAATATTGAGAGAAGTTGGTATCTTGGTACTCATCCACCAAAATGTATTTAAATTTCTCTTGGTATTTCAGTAAAACATCTGGATGGTTTTTCAATAGCACATTTGTAATGAAAAGTAAATCGTCAAAATCCATCGCTCCAGCACGATAGCAACGTTTGGCATATTCCAAGTATATGTCTCCGATTTTAGGTCGAGCATTAGAAGCGTCTTCCGCTACTACGTCAACGTTGTTTAAGTAGGCTTGCGCTGAAATAAGGTTGTTTTTGGCTGAGGATATGCGGCCATACACTACCGATACTTTGTAGAGTTTTTCATCCAGCCCCATTTCTTTTACAATGGTTTTTAAAAGGTTTTTGGAGTCTTGCGTGTCGTATATGGTAAAGTTGCTAGGGTAGCCTATTTTTTCACTTTCCACTCTAAGGATTCTAGCGAAAATCGAGTGAAAGGTTCCCATCCAAATATTTTTAGATTCATTAGAACCTAGCATTTTCGCAATACGTGCTTTCATTTCCTTTGCCGCTTTGTTGGTAAAGGTTAAAGCAAGGATATTGAATGGATCAACACCATTATCAATCAAATGAGCAATCCTGTAAGTAAGTACTCTGGTTTTGCCAGAGCCCGCTCCAGCAATAACCATCATCGGTCCTTTTATATGTACGGTTGCTGCTCTTTGAGGCTCGTTTAATTCATTCAAGTATTCCATATCCCAAAGATAATTATTGCAATTAGAAGAAAAGTCTAATAAATACTAATTCCTTCCAAAAGTTATCTACAATTATTTTATCTTTAGATTTACATAAAGTATGAGTAAGTCAAAAAATAATAAAAACATAAAGGAAAAGAAGCCATTTTCCAGTAAAAAGGTTCATTTTTTAATTATTGCCATTTTTGGTTTTGTATTTTTTGGTAACACGATTAAAAATGGATTCAATATGGATGATGATTTGGTGACTACCACACCAGATTCGGTTCATCCTAACGTAGAGAAAGGTATTTCAGGAATTCCATCTATTTTTTCATCTCGATATGCTGTGAACGTTAAACAACAGTATGGTTATCGTCCGGTTACAACAGCAAGTTTTGCGATGCAATATTCATTTTTTGGTGACAAGGAAATGGATACTAGAGCATCAATAAGTCATTTCATAAACTTAGTTTTGTACATAATAAATGGGGTGCTAGTTTATCTTGTGTTATTTAACTTGTTTGATAAGTATAAGGAGTCAATTGCATTGGTCGGTTCTGTGTTGTTTGTCATTCATCCTTTGCATTCAGAGGTGGCTAATAATATAAAATGTAGGGATGAACTATTGGTTTTGTTTTTTGGGTTTTTAGCGATTTTATTGGTGCTTAAGTATTTGAAGCAGCCAAATGAGAATAGAAAACATATTTATTTGATATATGTCTTGTTTATGTTGCTGTTTAGTGTTTTGTCTAAGAAAAATGGGTTGACATTTGTGGTCACTATACCTTTGATTGTTTATTATTTTACAAATACAAAAACAAAGTACTTAACAAGAGTTTTTGTTGCTAGCCTTTTAGGCGCTCTTGTTTTTTTCTTAATAGATAAAGTCGCACTATCAGATGCTACAATAAGGGAGAAACTATTCTTGGAAAATCCTTTATATACGAATGGTGGGTTAATTAATAAGATTCCCATGTTTTTCTATACCATCGGCTGGTATTTACAGAAAATGATAATACCTTTTCCTTTGTCTTTTTATTATGGTTACAGTGCATTGCCAATGGCAAATTGGGGGCATGTGCTTACCTGGGTGGGATTTTTGTTTGTAGTACCAACTACAATAATGTGTTTAGTCAGGATTAAAAAGAAAGAAATTTGGGCCTTTGGATTTCTATTTTTTATGCTCTCTATCGGTGGTATTTCAAACATCAGGGCAATTGCTCCTGGTATAGTGGCTGAACGTTTTGCTTATTTGCCTTCATTTGGATTGATTGCTGCACTTGCATATTACTTGGTGATTTTTTATAATAAATATCAGTCTAAGAAAAATATTAAGTTAGCTTTTTGGGCTTTCGGTTCTGTGGTTATTTTACTTTCACTGATTCATAATTTTAATCGTAATAAGATGTGGATGGATAAATTAACCTTGTATAGAGGTGATGTGGTTCATAATAACAAATCGGCAAAGTCATATAGTCTTTTAGGACAAGAGTATATCCGATATGCCCATAATGCTAGGAATGATTTTATTAAATTTCAAGCGTATTCGGATAGCGCAATTACGGCATTGAAAGGGTCTTTGGATGTTTATCCAGGTTATTGGACCTCAGCGAACAATATAGGTTATGTTTATCAGAATTTTTTATTGGATAATGAAAAGGCAATTCATTATTTTAAATATGCAATATCTCAAAGAGATAATTATTCAGAGGCTCTTTTTGGTTTGGCAGGTTGTCAAAATAAAACAATTGGTGAAATTGAGAAAATTCAACAATGTTTAGGGTACATTCAAGTTGATTCTGTTGAGGTGGATAATATAGATCTGGAAGGATTTGGGCTTTCTGATTCGATATTTCAAGCAGCTTTTTTTGAGAATGAAATAGAATCTACCTATAAGTATAAGTTGAAAAGTAAAGGGTTAGGGTTATTGGATAAGAATAGTCATGCTCAGTATTTAGTTGAGTTTCGTCAGTCTATTGTTAATTTTTTACTCTTAGAGAAAGGTTTACTGAAGAAAAGGTTTGATTTTGAAAAAGAGTTAATTGGACCAACAAACCAAGCTTTGAGTATGATGAATAAAGAGACTGTCGGTGATTTGGTTAATACCATTAATCAAGGTGTCTCCTTTAAGTTTAATTTATTTAATGCCAGTTACTTATCTCAAAGATTAAATATTAAACATTTCGTTGAGTTGCAAAGGTTGAATGAATTCCTACTGAGTGAAAAGACCTCTGTTGTTGATTCTACTGTTGAAATATTTGATCAATTGATTGTAAGTGATAGTCTGGAAATTAGGTACTATGAGGAGGCTTCAAAATTCTTGTATGCGCAGGGAAGGGTAAATAAGTATATTGAAATAAATGAATTGGGAATAAGCAGAGTAGAAATGGAAAATAAGGTGCAATTATACATCAATTTAGCCAATGTATACAACTTCAAAGAGAATTCAGAAAAAGCCTTGTTGAATATTGATTTAGCTCTTGAAAATGCGAAGAAACTTTACAAGAAGGCACTTGCTTATAAAGGAGAGAATAGGGTTATTCTGATTCAAGAAAAAGAGTCTCTAATTCAGAATTTACTGAAGGTTGGGATAGCAATTGCCGAGAAATTCAATAAAATAGATAAGTTGCAAGAATGGCAACAAGAATTAAGTAAATATTGAATTACTCAAGATTGGTAAAAACTTGTGTTACGTCTTCATCATCTTCAAATCTCTCTATCATTTTATCAATGAGTTCTTGTTGCTCATCATCCAAAGATACTGTGGATAATGGGTTTCTAACGTATTCTACTGATGCAATTTCAACGCCTTTTTCTTCCAAAGCTTTTTGCATGGCGCCAGAGTCAATGAAATCAGTTACTACAAGGATTTCTTCTTCATCTGCTTCAATTTCTTCCAGACCGTGATCAATTAAATCCAGTTCTAATTCTTCGATATCAATTCCTTCATTTTTCAATGTGAAGTTGGCTTTTCTATCAAAAATAAATTCCAATGATCCATTTGTTCCAAGACTACCATCTGACTTTTTGAATATGTTTCTGATGTTGGCTACTGTTCTAGTGGAGTTATCCGTAACGGTTTCTATAAAGACAGCAACGCCATAAGGACCATACCCTTCATAGTTGACCTCATCCATGTTGGCCGAATCTTTTGACGAAGCTTTTTTGATCGCATTTTCCACATTAACTTTAGGCATATTGGCGGCCTTAGCATTTTGTATAGCAGCTCTTAACCTAGCGTTATTGTCTGGACTAGGTCCTCCTTCTTTAACAGCCATTGAGATTTCTTTACCAATACGGGTAAATGTTTTGGCCATTGCACCCCATCTCTTTAATTTTCTTGCTTTTCTAAATTCAAATGCTCTTCCCATGTTGTGGTGTTTTTAATAGATTCTTACAAAAATAGAAAATCAATAGAAATGAACTTGGTCTGTTGGCATTTTTTATTTTTAACTATTGAGTAAACGGTTTTAAACCTAGGGGCTTTATTTGTTATGTTGATACTTTTAAAGTGATGCAAGGAGTTCAGGTTGGTCTAGTTTAAGATAATTTGCTGCGGATAAAAAAAACTGTTACATTTACGTTCTTAATAAAATTTGAACATGATTAAATGTATACTTGTTGATGACGATGACCTTTCGAGGATGTCGGTGAAAAAGTGTGTTGAAAGACATCCTGAATTAGAATTTGTAGGTGAGTTTAATTCTGCAAAGGAAGCGTTGAAGAATATTTCAGATATAGAACATGATTTGATTTTCTTGGATATTGAAATGCCGGAAATGACAGGGCTGGAATTTATCTCCGCAATGTCTTCTAAAGCGAATGTTGTAATTGTGTCTTCTAAGGCGGAGTACGCCATTGATGCTTTTGATTTTAACGTTACTGATTATTTGACTAAGCCTGTTGATTTTGATAGGTTTTGTAAAGCAGTGGAAAGAGTAGTTGAGGTCAACGCCAATGTTTCTTTATTACCTGACGAGCAGAATAATTTATTTATTAAATCTGACTCAAAATATATTAAAATAAGCCTTTCTGAAATTCAGTACATTGAAGCTTTATCGGATTATGTTAGTATTTATACTGATAAAGGGCGTTTTGTTTTATTGGGGACAATGAAAGGAATGGAGGCGAAGCTTGATTCAAATCAGTTCATTAGAATCCATAGATCTTACATTGTTAATTTACAACGAATTGAATCTTTTCAAGAGGGTTATGTAAAGGTGGGGGAGAACCAGTTGCCTGTAAGTAGAGGTTCTAAAGAAAATTTGATGAACAAAATTAATTTGTTGAATTAATCAAATTTAGGAGTTACTTTTGCGTTATGTCAAGAATATTTTTCATATTTCTAATCCTAATGACTTTTATTTTGCAAGGTTTTGCTGGGGATGGAGGTGCAAAAAAATACGTGCGCAAGGCACAGAGATATAGAAATCTGAATAAGTTTCAGAAATCCGAAGAGGCATACAAAAAAGCATTAGAAATTAATCCAACTTATTTTGATGCTCAGTTTGAATTAGGCTTGTTATATGAATCTGCATTTTTTGATAAAAATAAAGCCTTCAGTGCCTTCAAGAAATCTGAAGAATTAATGGCTAATGATACTGTTTATGAAGTATATTTACAGCTAGCAAAGTCTTATCATTACTTTGAGCAGTATGAAACTGCAATAAAATACTATGAACTTTTTGCCAAAGGAATTAATGCTGAGAAAAACTCCGGCAGTATGATAATTGGCTCAAATACTTCTAATCGAGAGCAAGCAAGATTTGCTAGTCAATACGGAGAACATGTGTTTGACGGAGAAATTAAGAATTTGGGAGAAAATGTGAATACACCCTTTGCTGAATACGTTCCTGTGTTTATTGAAAGGGATTCAACATTATTGTTTACTAGAAGAGGTACGGAAAACTTAGGTGATTATTACTGGGATAATCAGTTTTATGAGGATATGTACATTTCGCGTCTTGGGAATAAAGATTTTAACGCAAGCGAATCCTTTAAGAAAGGAGATGCATCGATCAAATCTCTTGAGAATACAAAAAAGCATGAGTCTGTTGTGGCAATCAATGCAGCACAAGACACTTTAATTGTTTACAGAGAAAACTTATTGTGGTATTCGACATGGAGTGATTCTAAATGGTCAGAACCGAAGAAATTTGACAAGAATATTAACATTGCTAAATACCAAAGACACGCTTGTTTTTCTAGCGATGGAAAGACAATGATTTTTAGTAGTGATCATAAAGAAGGTAAAGGTGGGTACGATTTATATACAAGCGAGAAATTAAGTGATGGTGAGTGGAGTGAAGCAAAGTCACTATCCGAAGTTATTAATACAGATAAGGATGAAGACAGTCCATTTTTATCCAATGACGGTAAAAGGCTCTATTTTGCGAGTAAAGGTCATGAAGGAATGGGAGGGTATGATTTGTTTTATTCTGACAAAACTGCTTCAGGATGGACTAAGCCAGTTAACCTTGGTACACCTATGAATTCACCTGCAGATGATATTTATTTGAAAATTGCGGATAACGGACGTAAAATGTACCTATCATCAGATAGGATGGATGGTTTTGGAAATATGGACATTTATACATTTGTGCCTTTTGGAATACCAAAATTTGAAAGATGTGATACATTGGTCAATTTAACTTACAAAATATCTATAGACGCGAATGAAAGCATTGATCAAGAAGGTCCTGCTTTGATTTATCAATGGGAGTTGGGTGATGGAGCAATAAAGTACGGAAAGAAAGTTGTGCACACGTACAAAAGGCCTGGAGAGTATTATATAAAATTGAATGCAATCGATTCTCTTACGGGTAGAACTGTATATGATGAAGATATAATTGCTATTGAATCCTCAATGCCTGTTGTTTTGGGAAAAAACAATATTCATATTGAGCCGTTTGGCCCTGATACTGTGGTAGTTGATAGTAAGGTTATTTATGATGCTAGTCTGAGTCAAGTGCCAGGTGATTCTATTACCAACTATTTTTGGAGTATAGATAGTCAAATTACAGAGGATGATTCATTAGAAATTAAATTTGAGGACTTAGGGGAAAAGGAAATTTTACTAGAAGTATTGTCAAGAACAAAAGACGGTTCGGAGAATAGATATTGCATTAGTAAGAATGTGACTGTTGTATCCGAAGAAATGATGAATGAAATTTTGGCTGCTCAGAATACTGATAGTGCCAATGTAAATGTTGGTTCAGAGACAAATGTTGATATTGGATCTAATTTGGTAGATTCCTTAATAGGACAATTACCCGATGGGATGGAATTTGCTTTGGTGAATATCTATTTTGATTTTGATAAGTACAATATTAGAAAGGACGCTAAAGAAACTTTAGATGCAAATATTAAAACGCTTGAAAATCATAAAAATGTGATTATTAAAGTAGTCGGACATACAGATGCACTAGGTTCTGACGCCTACAATATTAGATTATCAAAGAAAAGAGCTAAAGCGGCAGTTAGCTACTTGAAAAATCATGGCATAAGTGTTGATAGAATAAAAGCAACGTTATACCAAGGTGAAGGAGAGCCGGCAGTTCCAAATAAAAATCCTGACGGAAGTGATAACCCTACTAATAGACAAAAAAATAGACGTGTTGAATTTTATGTAGTTGGCGTTTTAAAGTAAGCAATATGAAAAGCATTTATATAAGCATAATATTTATAATCGTATCTAGTTTAACCGGGTTTGCTCAGTTAGTACCTTCTTCTTATGAGAATATAGATTACTTGATGACTTTCTCTAAGGAGAGTAGTAAGTCTTGGGGCGATGATGATTTTGTTCAAACCTATTTTTTTAGTGTGCCAAAAGAACATGTGGGAAATTTGTACTTTCGAGTGTATGATCCAAATTGCTCAGGTGCTTTAGATCAGGCAAATGGGACTTTCGATTCTAAAACAAAATTCTCTGTTTATGGCGGTAAGGATGCGTTTAATCATCCGGCTGCAAAAAATGTAAACCCTGTTAGAGGATATGATAGTGGTGTTTTGTTAGATTCTAAAACTTTTGGAAACGAGGCTGTTTTTGAAGAGAAATGGTATACGTTTGGTCCTTTTAATCCAATGGAAGGAGACGTTGATGGTGATAAATTTGTATTCAAATTACTTATTGAAGGTCAATCAGGAAATGATGGTAATGGTTATCGACTAGCTTTATCTTCAGAGTCAGATAAAAATAAGGATGTTGAAGCGGCATTAGCATTTGCTTATGAGATTTCATTTAGACTCAAAAGTGACCCTAAGGAAGTAGCACATTTCTATCCATTCATAGATCCTGATGTAACTAGCGTTAAACAAAATAATTTTGATTTTGATGGAAATGGAGAAATGCGTATTACTTCAGTAGCTAAAAATAAACACAAAATCGAATCAAGTAGAGATGGAGAGTGGGTCTCAAGTGTTCATAAAATTGTCGAAGAAGAGCATAACTTAAGCATGGATGTGCAGATAATTAAGTCAGATGACAGTGGAAATGACATGGTTTTGTATCTTCAAAACCAGTATGGAGATGCGATACCTTTTTACTCCTTGCCACAACCAAATGTACCTAAATATAAGTACAAAGTTAAAATCACCTTGGAGGAATAATGGTACTCCAATCAATTATTAAAATAACTCTTGCCTTTGCTTTTGTTTGGTGTGTAACCTCTTCTTTGGTAGCACAAACCTATGATTTTCAGGATATTGGTGATGAAAAAAGACTTGAGCAAAAATACATCTACGACATCTGTCAAAATGATGATCAAAGACTGTTTATTGCGACAGAAAATGGATTGACCATATTTGATGGGCAGAAATTTTACTTGAAAGAATATAGAGGGGAAAAAGACCTAAACTTACTTAATAAGATTTTAATTGCTAAGTCCGGGAATGTGTTTCTTGGTTTTTTTGATGGAGAAGTAATTGAGCTAAAGAATGGAGAAGTTGTAGGTAGAGCCAGTACTGGAGGTAAATCGTGAAGTTTTCAGAAGATGAATCTGGAAATGTATACTGTTTGGCTCAAGGTAAAGGTATCTATCAAATACAGAATAATAAAGTAGTTAAAAAAACTATTCCAGGTTTTAACAATGAAGAAATCTCGGAATTTGAATTTATAGGCAGTCAATTGGCTGTAGCAGACGCTTCCAATATGAAGTTTTATGATGATAATTTCAAACTTATTGGAGGATCTACCAATCAGTTGGAAGGAGTGTCTGTCATTTCAAAACCAAGAATTTTTAAGAATACAAAAGCATCTCAATACTTAGTTATTGACGATTTAAATAATTTTGTTTGGCTTGGATTTGATAAAACCGGAGTAATCAATGTATTGTCTGCTTATAATCTTTCTGGATGTGAAGGTAGAATTGAAGATGTAACTTTTGATGACAGTAATGGTTTATGGATTGCCACCAGAAGCAATGGCTTATATAAAATGACATTTTTTGATAATCATTTAGATAGTTATAATCTAAAGAATTACACTCAGGAAAATGGATTAATAAAAGATCAATTGAAAAGTGTCTTTTATGATGTTAAGGGGGTTTTGTGGATTGGTTATTATGGTTATGGTATGTCAAAACTGGACAATGAAAGTATTGTTCTTATAGATCAAATAAATGACATTAAATTGAATGATATCAATGCCATCGAGTCTAATATTCAAGGTGATTTACTTTTAGGGACGGAACAAGGATTGTACAGAGTTAAGATGGGTGTAAACTCTTCGATTGAAAAAATAACTATTAAACCAGAGGGGGAGGTGGTTACATGTCTTCATAGGACTCATGATGATGAACTGTGGATAGGAACACGTGAATCAGGTGTTTATGTGGTTGCCAATGATGGGAAAATCACATCAATTGATGAAAAATACAGCCAAACAATTCACCGAGTAAACAGCATTGAATCTAATAAAAATGGAAATGTATATATCGCAACTGAGTTAGGGTTATTCTATTTTTCCAAGAAAAACAATAGCCTTCAAAGTATTACTAGCAACGAGGGACTC
Organism: uncultured Flavobacteriales bacterium; assembly: GCA_913064955.1. Classification (GTDB taxonomy): domain Bacteria; phylum Bacteroidota; class Bacteroidia; order Flavobacteriales_D; family Parvicellaceae; genus Parvicella. The sequence continues at coordinate 2,505 of CAJYBK010000078.1, read as the reverse complement.
GTACATAATGTGCTTAACGATGTGTACCTTGCTTCTGATTCGACTTTGTGGTTTGCTGCCAATGGTGCAAGTCTTTTTTCCTACAAACAAGGAGAGTATACTGTACACAAAAACATTAATAATTTAGACCAGTATGTTTTACGAACAATTGTAGAGCTAGACGATAAAGGTATTTGTTTTGGTACTGAAACAGATGGGGTTTTTATCGTTCGAGGAGATTCAGTTGCACAGATTTCCTCGAAAAATGGACTTTTAAGTAATTCTGTTTACGCTTTGATTCAAGAGGATAGCGGTCTTATTTGGGCTTTTCATAGAAGGGGGATTACAAAGTTTACGCCTGATTTAATTGTGGTAGAATACTTTGAAAGTGCAGATTTATATGATGCTGAAATAGGAATTAACGCGGTATATCAAGATGTAACAGGAATTACTTGGCTAGGAACCAACAAAGGTGTAATTCGATTTGATAACAGTTACCGTATGGATACAGTGGCTCCAACGTTAATTATTGAGAGTTTAATTTGGAATGAAAAAGAAGTAACAAGCGTTCCAGATCTTAACGGATACGGGAAGTATAGTTTGAAAATTCAATTTCTGGGAATAGATTTGAAGAAACCAAATGACATTCATTATGAATATAAGTTAGAAGGTTATGACGGTATCTGGAACAAAGTAGGAAAAGATCAGACATTTGCATATTACCCAAAACTGGCAGATGGAGATTATGAATTTAAAGTTAGGGCCATAAACGGCCAAGGAAGATCTAGCGAATTTAAGTCATTTTCCTTTTCAATTGCTATTCCGTTTTGGAAATCATGGTGGTTTATCGTTTTAACACCGGTTATTTTCATTCTTTTAATATTCGCATTTATTCAGAGAAGAATAGGGCGTATTAAACAGCAGAAAATCGAGTTAGAAAAAATTGTAATTCTAAGAACAAATGAACTGCGTTTGGAGAAAGATAACTTGAATGAAGCTAAAGTTCAAATTGAACATAAGAACAAGGAGATTACAGACAGTATCAACTATGCTGAAAGAATCCAGAAAGCATTATTACCAGATATCAATCAGAATCATTTAGATGTGGCGGATATGTTTGTCTTTTTCTCGCCTTGTGATATTGTAAGTGGGGATTTTTATTGGCTCGGAAAGAAAGGTGGTAGATCCATTGCAGTAGTTGCGGATTGTACTGGTCATGGAGTGCCAGGGGCATTTATGAGTATGATTAGTTCTACGCTCTTGGACAAAATCATTATTGATAATGATGTGGTTGAACCAGATGAAATTGTAAAGTTGCTAGATAATAGTATCTCAAAAACGCTTAGAACTAAAGAGTCGCAAACGAAGGACGGAATAGATATTGGTGTAATTGTCATTGATCATGAGCAACAGAAAGTTATTTACTGTGGTGCATCAAGGCCTTTGTTCCTAGTTAAAAATGGAGAACTGAAGGTGTATAAAGGCGGTATGCTTTCGGTCGGAGAGTTTATTCCTGAAATTGAAAAGGAATATGTTAGGCATGAAATTCCTTTTGAAAAAGGGGATCAATTTTACCTTTCAAGTGATGGGTATCCTGATCAGTTTGGAGGACCAAGAAATAGAAAGTATATGGTTGGTAAGTTTAAGAAATTTGTAGTTCAATTAGCCGCTGTTCCGTTTGATAAACAACATCAGATATTAAGTAACGAATTTTATAATTGGAAAGGTACCACCCACCAAACAGATGATGTTTTAGTGATTGGTATAAAAATGTAAAATATGTTTATCTTTGATACTTCATTTAATAATAAAATTCTTTGGAAACTTTTATAATCAATTCAACCGACATTACACCGCAAGTAACTTTTGATCCTTCTGAAAATCAATTTGAAATTTCAGGTAGGTCTATTCCTGCAGATGCAGATCAATTTTATTCAGCCGTTCATAGCTGGTTAAGTTCCTTTGTTAAAAGTCATAAAGAAGGAATTTCTCTTAATATGAATTTGGAGTATTTTAACACTGCATCACATAAATATATTGCTGAGTTATTCAGAATGTTAAAGGAAAGTTCTCCGGAAAGTACTATAAATTGGTATTACCATGTTGATGACGATGAAATGAAACAAGTAGGGGAAATATTTGATAGAATTTTTGATCTTAAATTCAATCTGATAACCTACCAAGATGACTAATGAATTAGATGAAATAAGGTTTCTTTTTATTTCAGACGACCTCTCAATAAATTGCCAGTTATCAGCACCTTTTAAGTGTGAATATATAACTTATACAAGTTTTAAAAAGTCCAACCATCTTAACGAAGATGATTATCACGGGGTTGTTTTTCAGTTAGAAAACGAAAGTAAAATACTGGAGGAAATCAAACAATCCTTACCCAAGCTACCTAGCATTCGAGTTAACAATGAGCCAACTGATTTAAAGCCAAGATTGGGACTTCATTATCCATTTTTTAGTATTAATAAAAATGATCTCAACACTATTGGTGTTCAGAATGTTTTAAAATCTTTT
>CAJYBK010000077.1 GCA_913064955.1 uncultured Flavobacteriales bacterium | reverse complement strand
TCTGTGATGTTTTTGAAATTAATAAGCGATAGAGAACCTAAATACATACTACAAAAGTAACGAATTGAGATGGAAAGCTACCGTGCAGCAATCATTGTTTTGTAAAATTCTTTTTTTTAGGTAATTTGGTAGGAATTATCCATTAAAGGCAACTTATTAATTGAAATACATCCTATTACATATTCTTATTTTGATTGCTTTGTCTGGGGCTTCGCAGGAGTGGAATTCTGTCGTTTCAACCCAAGGAAGCGGTATAATTATTAATATTGAAGAGGTAAATGGTCAACTATATATTAGTGGTGGGTTAACGGAGGTTAATGGTTTGCTTACAGAAAATCTTACAAGTTACAATGGGCTTGTATGGTCGACTTTTGTTCCTGGGGTGAATAGTTCCGTAGAAAGTTTTATTAGTTATGATGATAAAATATTCTTTGGCGGCACATTTTTTAACGCAGGAGGTAGTACCTCAATTGATGCTCTTGCAACATGGGATGGGTCTAACTGGGGTGGATTTGGAAATCAAGTAAATAGGCAAATACGTGATTTAGAAGTGTATCAAGGAAAACTCTTCGGTATAGGTAATTTTTCAGATTTGTTTGGAGTTACAGGCTTAAATCATGTATTCGAATTTGATGGCACTACCTTTTCTGGTTTGAATGGTGGTTTATTAGGAGCTCCTGTTTCTTCTAGACAAATAGAAGTCTTTGACGAATTACTGATTGCAGGTGGCTATTTTCTATCAGCTGGTGGAATTCCCGTTTATAATTTAGCTGCTTGGGATGGTAATCAATGGTCTCCTTATGCAGGCGGAACGGATGCCATTGTCACAACTATGTTCACAGACACAATTAATGAATATCTATACATATCTGGTGATTTTACGTCTGTAGGAGGTGTACTTCCAGTAAATTACTTTGCCAAATGGGATGGAGAAAACTGGTTTGAAGTTGGAGGAGGAATTCATTGTCAAGCAGCTGATATTGAGTTATATCAAAACCAAATTTACATTGGAGGATGTATGGAGCAAGTGGGAGGTAAACCTATTAAGTATATAGCACGATACAATGGCACAGAATGGGACTCACTTGGAGCAAGCATAAATAATCAAGGCGCAAGTACATTAGCTGTTTTTCAAGATGAACTCTATGTTGGAGGCGCTTTTACCCAAATAGGAGATACTATTGTCCCAGGTCTTGCCAAATGGAGTTTTCCATTAGACAGCGCTTGCAAAGATATGTATGCAGGTATAGGCACACATCCAGATACAATTTATACAGGGCAACTACCCTATACTTTTAGAAGTGGTTGTTATGGTAATGGCTCATTACAATGGGAATTTAGTGATGGTTTTACCTCTCCCAAGGGTCATACTTCTTATGATTTTAACAATACACCTGGTACTTATGACATAATGCTTACTGCTCAGTGTGGTACTTATGCAGATACAGTTTATAGTCAAGTGGTAATAGTCAGTAATGTAGGAATTGAAAATGAAGATCAATTAGCATTGAAAATTTATCCCAATCCATCCGATGGTAAGATTAGTGTCCAAGCAAAGGATTTGAAAGGCAAAGAAGTGGGCATTACCATTTATGACATCCTTGGCAAAGAAGTTTATAATAACAAGGTGAAGTTTAACGCTGATGTCATCCAGTTGGATTTAAATTTGTCTAAAGGAAGTTATGAATTAGCCCTTATTTTGGATGGGGAAAGGGTAATGCAGAAATTGGTTGTTGAGTAGATTTATATGTCCAGTCTCATGGTTCTATTTCAAATTCTATAGTTCAAGAAGTATGTAATGTATCCAAAAGGACTGCAACAAGGTATCTATCAGAATTGGACAACATGTACCTTATGAAAAGCGGTACCACTGGGGCAGGGACCAACTATGTTTTGAAAGGGGCCTTAATGGAGCCAAAAGAAAAGTAACAATGGGGCCAAAAAAGTGGATCACCTAACTGAAATAAAACACATGTCGCTACAAATCAGGCTGTTAATTTATGTTGGAATGGGGCCACGATAGGGCCAAAATGACAAACTAATGGGGCCAAACAACTTATTTGGACTTTTGAATTTCTAATTTATTTCCATTGACTCTGGGATAAACTTAATATATTCCCAAAAAAACAGTTGACATTGGCAGAAAATGAGAAATCTGCTTCTGTGATGTTTTTGAAATTAATAAGCGATAGAGAACCTAAATACATACTACAAAAGTAACGAATTGAGATGGAAAGAATGTTGATTAAATGGATAGATAAAGAAATTAATCGCTTTCTACATTTTAATAAACTTATGAGTTTCAATAAACTCACCATTACTAATTGTGAGAATATAAGCCCCATTTCTTAAATTTTCAATAATAATATCACCGTTTAAACTACCCGTACCCACCAAATGACCTTGTAGACTATGGATAGTATAATTGACGTTTAAAAACTCTTTACTAAAACTGACACTTATATGACCTTTTGCTGGATTAGGATAAATACTAGAATGTTTAATTGTTGAGAATTCATCAATTCCTACACCTCCATTGTCTGTTTTAGCAATAAGTCCATTAAAGCCTGCAACATAACATGTATCTGGCCCGCTGCATTTAATACATTGTGGATTATTATAGGAAACACCAAAATTGTCAAAACTTTGAGGGAGCCAAGAATTACCACCATCAGTAGTTTTATAAATTACACCATTACCTAAAGAAGAAAATGGACCAACAGTGTAGCCCACATTTAAAGACGCCATTTCGATATCTCTTAATTGAGATGCTTCCGGTATATCTACTATCGTCCAAGTATTCCCATAATCAACTGACTTTGCAACCGTACCATAATTGAAATTAGGCGAGCCTTGCATTCCAATACCGCAAAGAAAGATACTACCATCAAATTCATTTACATCAATGTTCTTATAGGACCTATTTACAGTATTTGTTGATTGTTCAATCCAATTTACACCATAATTTGTTGACTGTAAAAATACACTTCCGGCATTAAAATAAACGCTTCCATTTAAATTATCCACACCACAACCACCTAATTGAGGAGATGCTGTTATTGTACTATCATAAATTTGCATCCATGTTTCGCCTCCGTCAATAGTCTTATACGCACCACTGCCACTATCAGCCCATGTAAAAAATCCAATCGTATCATTTGCGAAATGAAAATCAAAACAATTACCTCCAATCAAAGGGAAGCCACCAATCAAACTAAAAGTAAAACCTGAATCTTTAGATAAATAAACCTCAGATAGATTGTGCAAGGCCAAAAGTGTAGTATCGTTAATCAAAAAAGAATGAGTAAGTTTTCCTGTAGGGCTAATTATTACGATGTACATATCTTCAGTGATGGTGTTATAATGAATTAACTCAGATTTTCATTGAATTTTGCCATTAAATAAAACTTTGAATTCAGAGATTATTTCCAAATCAGAATAATGACTAGTGGAACTTGTATCCACAACAGTCCATTGACCATAGCAACAAAACAAGCTAGAGTAAAATAAAGTGATGAAGAGTATTAGTTTCATAATGATTAAAGTTAACCATTATTTCTTATAGCAGAAATTGGTCATTGAGTAGATTTGTTTTCTTGCGTTGCCTCCGAAATTTCGGAGGCTATTCTAAAGCATCCTCGTTGCAAACGAGGATGAGGTAATTACCATTTTACAAATTAAACTTCACCATCAAACCACCTTATTATTCATCGTCTGTCAACCACCTCCATCTCATATCCTCCATCAACCTTCCTGCCTATTCCATCAACCATCACAAATCAGCCATCAGCCATACCACATTTCCCGTCAACCATCAACCATCTTCCTTCTCACATCAACCATCAAAAGTCTAAAATCTAGCGTCTAGCATCTATTGTCTAGCGTCTAAAGTCTAAGAAGAATCTCCCCTGCTCTTTCAAGTGTTTCCTTCCCTTTAGCAAAACAAAACCTCAACACTTTTTCATCTAAATGACTGTTATAAAAAACGGAAATGGGAATACTTGCCAACCCAAATTCTTTGGTCATTCTAATGGCAAAATCAGTATCCTTTTCATCACAAATATTCTTGTAAGATAGCAATTGGAAATAAGTACCTTGACAACTCAATGGTTCAAATTTACTGCCTGCAACTGCTGACAAAAACAAGTCTCTTTTCTCTTGGTAGAAATTGGGTAGTTCATTGTATTTATTCTCATCCTCGAGATATTCAGCAATAGCCAATTGACTAGGTGTATTGCAAGAAAATACATTGAACTGGTGCACCTTTCTAAACTCTTTCATCAGCGCTTGTGGACCTACTACATACCCCATTTTCCATCCCGTAACATGAAAAGTCTTTCCAAAAGAAAATACTGCCATAGTTTGCGCAGCCAAATCCGGATACTTGCATACACTTTGATGCGCTACGCCATCATAAATAATGTGCTCATAAACCTCATCACTCAATACAATGATATCAGAACCTTTTACTAATTTTTCTAACTCCTTCAAATCTTTTTGAGTCCAAACACTTCCTGTAGGATTGTGAGGTGTGTTGAAAATAATCATCTTCGTTTTATGCGTCACCACTTTTTTTACATGCTCCCAATCCACAGAGTAATCTGGTGTATGCAATTGCACAAAAATGGTTTTTCCTCCATGTAATCTTATCGTAGGATCGTAGCAATCATAAGCAGGAGTGAAAATAATTACCTCGTCATCTTCTTTTACAAAAGCGGCAATAGTGCTATAAATCGCTTCAGTAGCACCAGCAGTAATAGTGATTTCATCATTAGGACAATACTTGGTCCCGTGTAATTTTTCAATCTTATGACTCAAAACTTATCTTAGTTGTGGCATCCCAGCCATCGGTGCATATTGATTGGCACCACTTCTCATTTGTTTATTGACCAACTCTATTAACTCAGGGTCAATAGGAAAATCCGGAAAACCTTGAGATAAATTGATAGCATTGTGCTCATTAGCCAAGGCAGACATGATAGTGAATATGCTTGTACCGACATTAGGTAACTTACTTTGAATGGTGTTTGGGTATTTCAACATGGTGTCAAAGTTAGTTCAAATGAAAAATTAAACCATTGGACTAAAAGAATATTTTTACCACACAAAAGGTGTGGATAATTGAAGAATTATTGCCAATTTTAAACCATATTCAAAAGATTATGGCAGCAAAAAAGAAACCACATAAATACAAAGTAAAGGATCTCAAACTCTACTACTCCCTGGATAGGCTTTTTCAAAACAGAAAATACAGAACCGTATTTGCCACTGGTGAAGTAGATTACCTAAGAGGTGATTTGGCTCTTTACAACATTCTTTTTGATGAGGAAGATTGGAAAGCAACTGTTGTTTTTAAATGTTTCAAAGCCGGTAGTAGTAAAGAACTCTTTACCATTGAGGAAGAATTAGAAGCGTCCAAAGAAGACAACATTGTTAATATAACTAAAGGTTGGGGAAACCCGGATAAGTCTTTTTGGACTTACGGAACCTATACTTGGAAAGCATACATTGACGATGAAGAAATTGCCTCAAAAATATTTTACGTTGAAAAACCTGGGATTGTAACAAAGGACAACAACCCATATTTTGACATTTCGGCTATCAAATTATTTGAATGTGCAGAAAAAGTGCCGCCATTAGGAGAAAGAAAATATGTCACTCAATTTGACATTAAAGAAACTCATTACGTGAATATCGAAGTTTCTATGATTAGTAAATTGGATCATCCATGGCATTGTGAACTGGAGTTCAACATGTTCAACGAGCACAATCAGCAAAAAGCCTATTTTACAGAATTAAAACAATTTGAAGGAAACACCTTGGTGGTGTCCACCGGTTGGGGCAATATGTCTAAGTCTGGTTGGGGAGTGGGTCCGTACACTTGTGAGGTTATTTTTATGGGACAATTGATTGCTGTTGTACCATTTGTAATGGGAGAGGCCATGGTTGAAGGAGAACCAATGGTAATGTCTAGTGACCTTACAGAACTTCAAGTTGGGGCAGGACAAGGTATTCAAGAAGAAACTTTAGAGGAACTGTTGTCCGATTTGGATGGTCTTACAGGTTTAACCACCATAAAAGAGCAAGTAAGGGAGTACATCAATTATTTGAAATTTGAAGAAATAAGAAAAGACAAAGGACTTAAGCACAACTCGAACATTAAACTTCATTCTGTTTTTACAGGAAATCCAGGCACAGGTAAAACTACTGTTGCCAATAAAATGGGTAAAATCTTCAAAGCTATGGGGTTGCTTTCATCTGGTCATGTTCACTCAGTGGATAGAGCAGATCTAGTAGCAGAATATATCGGACAAACTGCACCAAAAGTAAAAGCAGCTATTGAGAAAGCCAGAGGTGGTGTGTTGTTTATTGATGAGGCTTATTCATTGGCTAGGGAAGGAGAGTCTTCTAAAGATTTTGGTAAGGAAGTTATTGAAATACTTCTCAAGGAAATGTCAGATGGACCTGGAAATTTAGCCGTTTTTGTTGCCGGATACCCTAAAGAAATGAAGGTATTTATCAGTTCTAATCCGGGGTTGAAATCTAGATTTAGTAATTACTACCATTTCCCTGATTATTTACCTGAAGAATTAATGGAAATTGCAACTTCTAGTTTTGATAGAAAAGGATTAATCATTAAGGAAGATGCATTAGACTATTTAAAGCAAAAAGTAACTAGAGCTTATAGGGATCGAGATGGTTCTTTTGGTAATGCGAGATATGTGCTAAGCATGGTCGATGGGGCCAAAATGAACATGGCTTTAAGGTTGGTAAAGGATCAAGATCCATCTAAGTTAAATGATGAAGAATTATCTACGATAGTTATTGACGACATTCAGGAAATGTTTGTCACTGGAAATGCTAAACGTTTGCATTTGACCGTTGATGAACCTCGATTGAAAGATGCGATCAATGAGTTGGAATCTATGGTTGGGATGACCAACATAAAGCAGGAGATACGAGATATGGTGAAGTTAGTTCGCTATTACAATGATATTGGAAAAGATGTCCTTAATAAGTTTGTGATGCATATGGTTTTCAAAGGAAATCCAGGAACAGGTAAAACAACTGTAGCAAGAATATTTGCAAAGATTTTTAATGCCTTAGGTATCTTAGAACAAGGACATTTAGTGGAGTGTGACAGGTCTGCCTTAGTAGCGGAATACTCAGGTCAAACTGCTCCTAAAACATTGGCAAAAATTGAAGAAGCCATTGGTGGTGTTTTGTTTATTGACGAAGCGTATGCTTTAGTTGATGGTCCTGGAGATTCGTTAGGAAGAGAAAGTATCAGTACTATTCTAAAACAAATGGAGGATCGTAATACCGAGTTTATTTTGATAGCAGCGGGTTATCCTAAAAACATGGATGTCTTTTTGCAAGCGAATCCTGGTTTGAAATCAAGATTTGATAGCTCTCTTGTATTTGAAGATTACACAGAAGATGAATTGTTCAAGATTTCCGAGTTTATGTTCCATAATGAAGAACTTTCAATGACCGAAGAAGCGGCCATCATCATCAGAGAGCGACTTGGCGAAATGTATAACAACAGAGATGAATACTTTGGTAATGCGCGTGAAGTGAGAAAATTAGTTCAAGAAGTGAGTCAATTACATCATTTAAGAATGGCTGATTTACCTAAGGACAAAAGAACTGTTAAGATGATAACTTCTGTTTCTCCTGAAGATTTAGAAGGATTGAAGCCGTTGGAATCTAGTGGGAGAAAGACACTTGGGTTTCAAGTGGGAGCATGATTTAATGTAACAATTAGTTAATGTAGCAATGGACCAATTAATTAGACAATGTGTTAATTAGATAACTTGAAAATCCCTTGCATTTCTTTTGGGGCGTCCTTTGGACTTTTAGGTTTTAATTTTATAGTACTTTAGCAAACCACTTGCAACAATCAAGTCGTAACATCGTTAATCGTTAAATCGTACGGTCGCCAAAAATGAATATCGCCATAAATACTAGACTTTTACTTCCCAACAAACTGGAAGGGATTGGTTGGTTCACGTATGAAGTGGTGAAAAGAATCACGCAGCAGCATCCAGAGCATACATTCTACTTGTTTTTTGATAGGAAATTTGATGCACAATTTGTGTTTGGTGAAAATTGCAAACCCGTTGTTTTGCATCCACAGGCGAGACATCCTATTTTGTATAAAATTTGGTTTGATTACAGTGTACCAAGAGCATTAAAAAAACATAATATAGATTTGTTTCTATCTCCAGATGGGTTTTTGAGTACTAAAACTAATGTGCCGCAAATTCCGGTGATGCACGACCTCAACTTTGAGCATATTCCAGAAGATTTACCCGGGAAGGACACTAAATATTACCAAAAGAACTTTCCAGTCTTTGCCCAAAAAGCAAAACATATCATCACTGTTTCTGAGTTTAGCAAACAAGACATTCATAAAACTTATCACATTCCGTTAGATAAAATCACAGTAGCTTATAATGGTGCAAGTGATTTATTCGAGCCAATTTCTGAGGAACAAAAGCAATCCATTCGTTCAAACTATACTTCTGAAACAATATATTTGGTCTACGTAGGCGCATTGCACAGTAGAAAAAATATTGTTAGAATGCTCCAGGCTTTTGACCTACATAAAACTCAAAACCCTAGCGAATTAAAATTAGTGATAGTGGGTGAGAAACTATTCAAGAGTCCTGAAATTGATGTGGCGTTTGAAAACATGAAACATGCAGCAGATGTGATTTTTACTGGAAGACTTTCTCAAGAAAAATTAGTAAAAGTGGTTGCGGCCGCTCAAGGGCTGGTTTATGTTTCCTATTTCGAAGGTTTTGGCATACCTGTTTTAGAGGCCATGAAATGCGGTGTCCCCGTATTGACAAGTAATGTAACTAGTTTACCAGAAGTGGGAGGAGATAAAGCTTTTTATTGCGACCCGATGAATGTGGAGAGTATTACTAAAGGAATGCATGAATTAGTTAATTCCAAATTTAGTCAAGAAGAACTGTTAGAACGTGCTAATCAATTTAGTTGGGATAATACTGCTGAGAAGGTTTGGGAAGTGATTATGACAATTTCAAAGTAAGAGCCTAGTTCAAATAAAACTGATCCACTACCATTTTTTCTTGCTCGATAAGGATGCTTAGAAATTTAGACTTACCAATTAAAAATTGATTCTTTCTCTCTTCTGAATAACTCAAAAACTTGAACTTCTCTTCATCTGTCAAGTTAAGAGATTTTATAATCTGCTTAAAAGAGAAGTATTCGCTCAGTTCATCCGTTACCTTTTTATCCAGCAACGTTTCAAGATAAGATTTTACCTGTTGCATCAATTCATCAGATGGGTCTGTATTAAAATCATCCACCAATAATACTGAGCCGCATGGATACAATTTATTTTCTTTTTGTCCTTCAAAATGATTGATCTTGAAGTTTTGATTGCATTCAACCAACACATCAATCTCTCCATTATCATATTTCTTTAATACTTGAATGACACTTACCATAGATCCAAACTCGCTCAAAGCTGTCTTGGTCTGATAAGGAATTCCAAAAACCTTAAAATCATTCACACACTCCAAAATGAGTTGCAAATAACGAGGTTCGTAGATATGAAGCGTGGTTTGTTCTCCAGGCAGTAAAAACAACCTTAAAGGAAATAAACCGATATCTTCATTGTGTTGGCGCATAGTATTAATCAAAAAGTAATAACTTTGGTATTGTAAAATTCAACTAAAAAATGAAGCACTCAGTTACCCTTAAGCAATACATATTCACAATCATTTTTGGATTACTCATAGTTTCGGCTAGTGCCAAGAAGCCCAAAACGACTTACTACGTTGGCGTGTGGGACGGAACAGCAGTCCAATTAAACAACCCAAATGTGGTCGGAAAAAAGAAGTTTTGCGTGAAAAGCATGACGATTAATGGTAAAAAAATCAAAACAAACTATAAAATTGGGGGTATAGAATTCAATCCTGCGGACTATGGATTCAAAGAAGGTGATGAACTTTTACTCCAAGTTGTCTCACTTGCAGACTGTGAAGCAACTTTTCACTCCAAAGGTTTTTCTATTCAGAGGGATTAATAATTTTACTTTTTCCTGTAGTGTGCTGATCGGTATTTACTAAAAATATCGTAAAGTTGGGAACAACAACAATGTTTTTATTTGCATCTGGCAGCATTACCCTTGTTTCAATTAATTCTAAAGGATCTCCTGCTTTCAAATCATACATTTTGCTCTTCAACTCAAACGGAATCATGTCTCCATTGATTTTGAAAGTATCCTGCTTCATTCTCAATTGAAAAGAGGTAACTACTGGTTTGTAGTCAAAATCCTCGTCCTTCATACGAGCTTCCACTTTTCTTATTTCAATTAAGTGTTGTATATCTAAAGCACTATCTGCTTTTGTTCCGCATAGAAATAAATTAACTTCCGGCAATCCCAGTACATTTATTTTCTCAACTGCACCTATTTCCGGTTTTCCTTTTTCATTCAATACCACAACCTTGATATATGTTAACCCTGGCTTTTCAAAAGACACTTCATATAACCCTGGTCTAATTGCAAATACCTTGCTCCCAAAAACACGTACAGAAGAAATCTTTTGATCATTCAAAGTAGATACGGTAAATACATTCCGTTCTCCTTGTCTAAAAACAGTATCTGCAGTGGTTATTTTTACACTTGATTCTGGTTTGGAAATATTGAACACCAAGGTCTCCTTCTGTCCATAAAAAGACACGAAACCAAAGCATAATATTAAAACAATCCATCTATACATCTACTTCCAAGCCAATATTTCTTTTATCTTTTTAACATCTTCTACCACTTTATAAACCTTCATTTTGATTGTAGTGTTGTCTTTGTTAAAATTAATCTTTTTTAGTTCATCAGGTTGAATAACCGCAACATTTCCTTTATTAGTCACAAACCATACCACAGTTTCCTGCATTGGATTAAAAGTAAACAAAGGGTTTTCAAATACTCTGTGTTTCTTTCCTTTTTCATCCATGACATCTTTATTCCCCCAATCTCCCCAGTAAGAGTAAAACGCATTCTTTCCGTATTCTGCAATATACAGAGTAGAAAAAGTTAAAGTATCCTTCTCATCTTGTTCATTGACAAATACCGGAAACACTTCTTGTCCTTTCGGCAAATTAGCTGGACAGTCCGAATTCCACATTCCAAAATTAGAGACGGTAAAAACCCTTTTAACGATATTTGTTTGACTGCTGATTTTATCTTGGTAGGCGTTCACCCCCAAAGTAGCATTATAAGCATCTGCTACTTCTTTTTGAGTGGCCTTGTAATACTGTGCTAAGTTCTTCAACTTTTCTCTTTCCTTAGCTAATTTTCCATCCGACTTTGTAGAATATTCCTTAAATAATTCGTCAAATGTTTGATCCGCAGACGCAATATGCTCGTTTGCAAAAACCGGTCTTACAAATAGTTTTTCTTTGGTTTTGCCATATAAGTGCATCACGTAAACGCCCAGCAGGTTCTTTTTTAACTCGATTCCTTTCCAGTTTTCTTGCGCCATCTTAGGGTCAAAGTCTTCATTTGCTTCTGTGATTTCAAAAACAATATTTTTATATGGTGCAAGTTCTGGAAAGTCCTCATTCGTGAAAGCTATTTTCATTGCGTACAAATCGTCATTGGCTTTTTCAGGTAGGATCATCCCCTCCTTCTTCAAGGATTTTTTGAACTTCTTTTCTGCCTTTCCTAACTCAGTTTTTAATTCCGCTAATTTGATTTCTTTAGCTTCCAATTCAACATCGTCCAACTTTGGTTGCTTTTTTAATGCTGATGTGTCTTTTGCAATATATTTCCACCCATCCTGCGGATCTTGATAATAAATATTAAAATAATCTCCAGGCTGTGTGCTTGCCAATGCTACTGTAATTAGAGCGTCAGCATTTGTAAAAAGTTTTTCTCCGTTTTGGAATGCTTCCATTTCAAACATCCCTGCTGATTCAAAATGATACTCAGTTCCAGCACTATCATAAGTCATATTAACACCCGCAGCAAATATAGAAGGCACATCGTGAAATTCTCTAAAATTAACGGTTACATCTCCCGTAATTATATCCCCATTTTTATCTTTAAATGCATTCGGTGGAACTATAACCGATGTCCCAACACTAGTTGTGAAATTACCTCCGTTTTCAGCAACAATTGTGTAAGCGTCTTTCTGTACATCTACCCCTTTTAATAGAGGATTAACATTTAATATTGATAGGTCTATTTTTTCCTTTATTTCCAAATCCTCAACTTTGCTTTCTTTGCTCGGCAAAAACAGGAAGAGTCCTCCAATTAACGCCACCAACGCACCTCCAATAATAACCTTCAGCGTGTTGCTTTTAGACTTGGGCTTTGGTTCCGGATCTCCAGGATTAGAGCCATTCAAAATTTGGTCAAAATCTTTTGCTGCGTTGATTTCCGATTCGGTAAGTGGTGGCTTATTCATATTTATTTTTGAGTCTTTCATAATTTCTAATTTATTAAGCGTTAACACTTAGCAACAAAGTTTTCATTTTGTCCAAAATGCGATATGTTTTTACCTTGGCGTTGTTCTCTGTTATTTCCAAAATTTCTCCGATTTCCGCAAAAGGTCTTTCTTCAAAAAAACGCATCTCCACAATTCTAAAATCTGATTCTTTCAAACTTTTAATCACTACCTTTAATTTAGTTATCCAATCACTCAAGCCTTCATCTTCCATTTCTTGCTGTAACAAATTGGAAAAATGATCTGTAAGATTGACTGTTCTCAATTTTGAATTTTTTCGAAACACATCATTTAATTCGTTGTGTGCTATTCTATACAACCAACTTGAAAACGGCAATCCCCTATTCTCATATTTATGAATATTCTTTAACGCTTTTAAGAAGGTCTGCTGCGTCACATCAATGGCCTTGTCCTTGTCGTCCATCCTATTGTATACATAGGTTAAGATTTGAGAAAAGTAATTGTCGTAAATCGCTTTAAACGCTTTAGGGTCTTTTTTACTTTGATCTATTATCTGAGCCTCAGATTGAATCTCATCGGGAGATTTATGGTAGGGAGAAGTATCGCTCATAGTTGTCTAATTTACCTTCATAATGTGAAAGAGATTAGAAAGATACATTTTTTGTGAAAAATAGTTTTAGAAAGTCTCCAAATGCCACTTCCAAATAGTAAACCAACTCCAATTAATTTCCAAAACAAAAACGGCTACCTATTTAAGGTAGCCGTTTATATACAAATTATTTAGACGTATTATTTTCCGCCTTTGTCCATTGGCTTTTTTGGACCGTGTGAACCTTTTGCTTGTTTTCGGTATTCATTTCCTACATGATATAATTTGGCCGTTTTCTTTACCCCAATCACATCTATATACTTTTGATTGTACTCCTTGTCCAACGCTAAGGTTTTTTCTTTTAATTCAAATCCTTTGTTCAACAAAACAGTCACTTCTGCATCTGTCATGTCGTCTAATTTTTGATCTTTTCCAGGTTTAGCCGCTCTAAACTCTTTTTTTAACGCTTTTTTCTTGTTCTAAGAGTGATTCTGAGCCTGAAACCATCAAAAATATTGATATAGATGAGATTTTTGATAAAATATGGGAACTTAAATCGGAAACTTTTTTAACAGATGCTGGTACAAAATACATGAATCCTTACAATAAAGGGTGCGCATTTTTTAT
>CAJYBK010000076.1 GCA_913064955.1 uncultured Flavobacteriales bacterium | reverse complement strand
AAGAAATAATACATTCGCCCTGAATTCAATCAATTCAGGTTCCCATGAAATTAACTTAACCTATAAAGCAAGAAACAAGAAAAGTGGGAAGGAATTTAATTGAGGTTAGTTTAGAGTAATTAATTTCCCTACATTTTAAGTAGTACAATCGGTTATTTACTTCTTTAGATCTTATTCATTTTTTTTCCTTTCGCTAATTCATCAACCAGTTTATCCAAATACCTAACTTTTTGGGTTAAAGGGTTCTCAATTTCTTCGACTCGATAGCCGCATATTACACCTTTTATAAGAGGTGTATTATCATTTAATGATGCATTTTTGAAGAAAGTCTCAAATGTTACTTCAGCTTCAATTTGTTCATTTACTTGAGCCTCATCGTAACCTGTCAGCCATTCAATTACTTGATTTAATTCCTGTATGGTTCTGCCTTTTTTTTGCACTTTTGTGATGTAATGAGGGTAAACAGAGGAAAATTTCATTTGTGCAATTCGTGCATCATGTTTGGAAGTGTCTTTCATAGATCGATAATATTTTCAGGTCTAAAGAACTAATATAATGAAAAAAGCAAAAGAAACTAAACGTCATAAGGAGCCTTGGCCAACCAAAAAGGCAATGGAGCAGGTTTATGCTGATAATCTTTGGGGAGGTAAAGCAGCTTCTTTTTATTCTGGTGACGGTTCTCATCATAAAGAGATTGTTGATCCATATATCTTAGCACTAAAATCATTTTTAACCTCCTTTGAGACTCCATTAGTTGTTTGTGATCTCGGTTGTGGTGATTTTAACGTAGGTAAACAATTGGTGAATTATACCAAGCGATATGAGGCAGTAGATATTGTTACCGATCTAATAAATTACAATAAAGAAAAATTCAAAATAAAAAAGCTGTCATTTCATTGTTTGGATATTGCTAAGGACCAATTGCCCTCCGGTGATTGTGCCATAATCAGACAAGTACTTCAACATTTGTCCAACGATGAAGTTTGTTCGGTAATGAATAAATTAGTGAATTATAAGTATGTCATTGTGACTGAACACCTTCCCGAAGGTGATTTCGAGCCCAATAAAGATATCATTTCAGGACAAGGTATCAGATTGAAAAAACAAAGCGGGTTAAACCTTTTAAAGCCTCCTTTCAATTTGAAAGTAAAAGAAGTGACAGAATTACTTGAGTTTAAACTAAAAGATGGTAAAGGTGTTATTCAGACCAAGTTATTGGAGATGTATTAAATACATTTATTATAACTTATTGGCCTAATATTTTAGCATCCACGAAAAATTTTGAATGAATGGCAATATGATAATCTGAGGTTAAAAGTTCATCAGTCTCAGTGTATAATCGCAAGGAAAATTTATCAGCCTTGATGTATTCTTTTAAATCAACACCTGTAACATCTAAGTCTAGAAAAGTAAGATTAGACGGGACGCTATCTTTCCAAGCAATCTTAACTTCGTCAAGTCCATCAGCGGAAATATAAATCTCTATTGATTTAAGAAAATTAAAGTTACCATTTGTAGGAGAGGAAATGGTAAGATCGATATCAGTTAAAATGATTTCTTCAATTAAATCTTTACGTGTATCGTTAATTTCAAAAGTTGATTCAGAGTTGGTTTGAATATCTGGCGTTAATACATTGAAAGGTAAATTCACCCCTGCCGATGACGGGATAACTACCGTTTCATTAAATTCCATATTAAACTGAGTCAATTTTGCCACTTTTTTACAACCAATAATTGATAGTGCAATTCCGATGATTAGAATAATTTTACCCATGTGTCCAATTTTTCTTGCTGCCTTTTGTAGGTCGCATATGCTAAAGCAAAAATAAATAATGTAAACTAAAGTACGTAGTTCTATTCAAATTGTTTTAGTCATTCCAAGTTTTTGTCTTTCAATAGATGGAATGAATTAACGATTGGAGTTTAATTTAAGTAGGTTTATTATCCTTGTTTTTAACCTTTCATAAGATAATTGTTACCGTCTTTTATAGATAACTATAACTTTGTGCTCAGAAAATAAATTCTTAATAAAAGAAAGTACGTAGCAAATGAAAGTTAGACATGTTTTAATCATATTAACAAGCGTATTCGTGGTGGTTATGATAGGGGCGGCATATATGATGGGTTATGGATCTGGATTAGCCAAAGGAGAGCAAGATGCAGAGAAAATTCGTGCAGAAAGATTGGCGGCCGCAAAGGAAGGAACTTTTACTTCAATTGTTTTTGGAAACAAGGATACCAATTTTGTCAATGTAGTGGCTAAGCCTGTCTTTAATGAAGTCAAACCAATTGTAGCTGCAGGATTTGGGAAAGTGATTTCTAGTTCAATGATTAATATCACTTCTGAAGTACAAGGTGCTATTAATGCCAATATCAACCTTACAATAGGTACAAAAATTCAAAACGGCCAACTTTTATTGGCTATCAATAATCAATAGCGAATTCTGGATTTGCAAGCACGATAAAGTGTTTATCTAACATAGTTGACAAGCATCCTTCCTAATTTGAAATCGGATTACAATGCAAATTTTGACAAATGCCGGATATTCTTCACTGCATTTGAAGTGGATAAACCGCTGCCTCCGTTGCCAAATACAAAGAGTTTTAAAGAAAAGAATTTTGTGATATCTAGAAATGTTTACAGTGAGTATTACAATATTTTGAGTGATCAGGAAAGATTAAAAAAGTATAGTATTTATGCTCCTTTCAACGGAAGTGTGTTAGATGCATTTACAGATAATGGCGCTATAACTGCACCTGGAAGTCCTGTATTGTCCGTGATTAGAGAAGGTGAAATGGAAATTGAAGTACCTATTGGAGGTGATGAAATTGACCTAGTAGTAGAAGGTGCGGATGTAATGCTATTCGATGAAGTTGGCTCTGTAGCCATTGGAAAGGTGAATAGAAAAGGTACTTATATCAATCCACAAACTCAAACCGTTCCTGTTTTCATCGACATCAGTGAATCTTCTGTAGATTTATACAATGGAATGTATTTGAATGCAGAGATTCAATGCGCTGGAACAACCAGTATGATCGAATTACCTCGAAAGGCTTTGTTCAATAAGAATGAGGTCTATTTTGTTGAGGCAGGCAGAATTTATGCAAGACCAGTTAATATCGCATTGTATCAAAAGAACACGGTGCTAGTTAAAGGAGTGAAAGACAATTCAGTAATTGTATTAGAGCCTATTTTGAATGCTAAAGATAGCATGGAGGTTAAGGTTATAAACCCAACTAAATAGAGCGGATAATGAGAGCAGTTATTTCATTTTTTATAAAGTATCCCATTTGGGCTAATGCCATTATTATTGTCACAGCCCTCGCTGGATTGATTAATGTTTTTACATTAAATCAGTCTTTCTTCCCAGAATTAGCACCCAATCAAATCTACGTAACAGTAGCTTACCCTGGTGCATCTCCTATTGAAATGGCAGAAGGGGTTACGACCTTAATTGAAGAGTCGTTAATTGGCATTGAAGGTATCAAGGAAATTTCCAGTAAATCTTCCGAAAACTTAAGTAGAATCACCATTGAAAGTGAGGAGAAAGTTGATATTAATCTATTGACGCAAGAGGTCAAAAATGCAGTAGATGGAATTAACTCCTTCCCTGTAGGAGCAGAAAGACCAATTGTTGTTGCTCAGAAAGCCAGAGGGATGGCTGGTATGGGCGGTACTGTCGGTTTTATTTCATTGGTAGGTGAAGGATCCTTAGAGGATTTGAAACTGATGAGTGATAAGGTGGAACAGGAACTTTTGGCTTTGGACGATTTGTCACAAGTAGAAGTAGTTGGTTTCCCACCACAAATCATCGCTATTGATATTCGTGAACATGACTTGTTGAGGTATAATCTTACGTTCGACATGATATCTGCCAAGATTAGATCGCAAAATATTGATGTCAGTGCAGGTTCTGTTAAGTCTAACACGGAAGAGTTGTACATCCGTTTAATGAACAAAACCACGGATGCAGAAATGCTTAAAAACGTGGTGGTTGGAGCACAACTGGATGGTCAGTTGATTCGCTTATCTGATGTTGCAGATGTTAGGTTTGAATTTTCAGACATTGCTTTCAAGAGTTATGTCAATGGACGACAAAATGCAACTATTCTGATTAAGAAATTAAATTCAGAGCACCTAGGAAAGATTTCAAAAGCGGTTAAAGGTTACATCAAGGACTTTAACATGGAGAATGACAATTATGACATGCAAATTCTTTTCATGTTCTCCGATATGCTGGACCAGCGTATTGATATGCTATCTTCCAACTTAGTATTTGGCTTAATCCTGGTTTGTATCGTATTAGGATTGTTCCTTAGTCTCAGGTTATCACTATGGGTGGCTTTTGGAATTCCATTTTCTATGTTGGGAATGTTCTGGATGGGAGGATTGTATGGAATGTCTATTAATATGATTTCATTGTTCGGAATGATACTAGTTGTAGGAATTCTAGTGGATGATGGTATTGTAATTGCTGAAAGTATTTTTGCCCAGTTTGAGAAAGGTAAAACCCCTGTGCAAGCAGCGTTAGATGGAACAATGGATGTTTTGCCATCAGTTTTTACGTCTGTTTTAACAACTATTGTAGCATTTGGATTTCTATTATTTGTAGGTGGAGATATGGCTATGATGGAGGAGATGGCGTTCAGTGTAGTCGCCTGCTTGGCATTTTCATTGGTAGAAGCATTCTTAGTTTTACCTTCTCACTTAGCAAGCAAAAGAATTTTAGAGCCAACTTCAATCGGTTGGTATCAAAAAATAAGAAACAAGATAGAAGGGTTTATCAAAAGGTCTAGAGATGCTTATGGAAGACTGATAGAAAGAATGCTAAAGAGATATCGCCTGTGGGTTTTTGGCCCAATGGTATTTATCTTATTAGTGATTGTTTTTGTTGCTACAGGCGTTATTAAAACGGCTTTTTATCCAAATATTCCTTTCAACGATATTCAAGTAGATGTTGCTTTCAAACCAGGAGACCGTGAGTTTAGAACGGAGGCAACCATGAAGTATCTGGAGGGGTTGGTGGTTAATTATGCAGACTCTTTAGAGAATGAGTTTGGAGAAGAAATCATTACAACTGTTACAACAACCATCGGAAATGCTCAAAGGGTAGGGGAAACAGGTAATCATGCAGGTTCATTAAGGATTACAGTATTAGAACAAGATCACATTTCTACATCTGAAATCTCCAACAATATCAAGGATATGATTCCTAAAGATACGGTTGATACTTTCGAGAAATTCACTGTAGGAGGAGATACACCTTTTGGAAATGACATTTCATTATCGATTCAAAGTACAGATAGAGAGGAAATTAATGCCGCTGCTTTGTGGTTGAAAGCGGAGATTAAAGCCATGCCTGATGTGAAAGACATTGTGGATAATGCGGGTGCTGGTAACAGAGAAGTGCAACTTACTTTACTGCCTAAGGCCTATTCTCTAGGACTTACTGAAGCGTCCATTGTTACACAACTGAGACAAGGCTTCTTTGGAGAAGAGGTGCAAAGATTGATCATAGGAAGAGATGAAGTGAAAGTATGGACTAGATTTCCTTTGGAAGATAGAGACGACTTTGGAGACCTTGATAATATGAAAATCAAGACTTCTTTAGGACAAGAGTTTCCTTTATACACTTTGGCTAATTATGAAATCAAACGTGGTAATGTGACCATTAATCACATTGACGGTAAACAAGAAGTAAGAGTATACGGAAGTTTATATAATGGAGAGTTATCCTCTACAGTGAATGAACAAATTCAAAGAGAATTATTTCCAAAACTGAAAGAGAAATTCCCAAATACTGAAGTGAAAGTAAAGGGACAGGCAGAAAAAGCAGCTGATTCCGGAAAACGATTACTTACTGCGTTTGGGTTAGGCGTATTGTTAATCCTGATCATACTTTCATTAAACTTTGCATCATTTTATCAAGCAAGGCTAATTTTGATGGTAATTCCAATTGGTATTTTTAGTGCTTTGCTAGGACATGGTATCGTGGGAATTCCTTTCTCATTGTTTAGTTTCTGGGGAATCATTGCTTTAGTGGGTATTCTCGTGAATGATGCCGT
This sequence comes from uncultured Flavobacteriales bacterium, assembly GCA_913064955.1. Lineage (GTDB taxonomy): Bacteria > Bacteroidota > Bacteroidia > Flavobacteriales_D > Parvicellaceae > Parvicella. The sequence goes on along the minus strand of CAJYBK010000076.1, from coordinate 7,633 downwards.
AGTAATGCTAGATCAATATAACAAAGGCTTGAAATCTGGGTTGTCAGCTCAGCAAGCAGTTACTGAGGCAGGTAAATCTAGGTTTAGACCAATTATCCTGACTTCTTTGACCACTGTAGTGGGACTTTATCCTTTGATTTTAGAGAAGAGTTTTCAAGCACAGTTCTTAGTTCCTATGGCGGTTTCAGTTGCTTATGGGGTATTGTTTGGAACAATGATGTTACTTTTCTTTTTCCCTTCTTTATTGTTGTTTATGAATGACATGAGAAGAGCAAGGTTTTGGTTGTGGAGAGGCGGTGAAAACGCTCCAAGCAAAATAGAGGTGGAACCGGTTTATAAAATTGTGCAAAGATCTCAAGAGATGGATCATCCTGAGGATGTCGTTTTCTTTGATGATACTAATTCAAAAGAAAATAATGAGTTTAAATAAGTTAAAAATGAGCACTTCACTTTTCGTGAAATTGATGGTGATTACCAGTTTAATGAGTTTTTCCAATTCATTACAAGCGCAAGATTCACTTTCTTTGGAAGATGCTCTTAAAGTTGCTTTAAAGCAAAACTTTGACATTCTACTGACAGAAAAAGCGGTAGAGGTAAATCAAATTCAAAACACATGGGGGCAAGCAGGAAGATTTCCTACAGTAACACTTAGTGCGCAGCAAGGAAATAATATAAGTGATCAATCTAATAATCCAACCTCATTTATTCAAGCATTGTTAATGACCAATAGCCTGCAAGGTGGAGCTAATGTTAATTGGACTTTATTTAATGGTTTTCGAGTAAGAGCAAATAAGGAAAAATTGGAGCAATTAGAATTGCAGAGTGAAGGGAATGCAACGTTAGTTATAGAGAATACAATTCAAGGGATTATCTTGAATTATTATCAGGCGAAATTGCAGCAGGAAAAGATTCTCTTATTGAATAATGTAATTGAACTGTCAAAACAAAAATGGGAGTATCAAAAATTGCGTCAGGATCTAGGAGTGGCTTTGACCGTGGATTTATTGCAGTATGAGTCTGCTTTTTATCAGGATAGCACTAACTTAATTATGCAGCATTTGGCCTATGATAATGCCATTAGAAACCTAAATTTGATTATGGGTGTGGACGAATCAAAACAATGGGATTTGACCGATGAAATTGAAGTGGATGCGGTAGGGTATGATTTTGAAGCATTAAAAGAAAAAATGCTCAGTAGTAACCAGAACATTAAAAATGAGTTTATTAATATCGAAATACTCGCAAGAGACATTACTTTAGCCAAAGCTACCATGTATCCTGTGGTAGGATTCAATGCAGGGGCGCAATTTCAGGCTAATTCATTTAAGATTGGAGACTTTCCCAGAGCACAAGGGGTCACTGTAAACTATTATGCCAATTTTACATTGAACTTTACTTTATACGATGGTGGAAAAGTGAAAAGAGGCATTCAGGCATTGGAAGTTCAAAATGAAGTGAATGAAATTCAATTGGATAAATTGAAATCCACACTATCCAGTGAATTGAAAACACACTACGACCTCTACGAAGCAAGGCTAAAGATGTTTGATTTAACAAAGAAATCTTTTAGAGTAGCCCAAAAGAATTTTGATATTGCCAAATTAAAGGAGAGTTCTGGATTAATTAATTCTTTTGCTTTCAGAGATATTGAAATGGCTTATTTAACTACCGGTTTGTCAATGATTGAAACCGGTTTTAATTTAATTGAATCTCAAACAAATCTAGCTAAATTGACAGGAGGCCTTTTGGACGAGTAAGAAACAGTCAATTTTTCATCCTATTTTTAATCTAACTAGAAGAACATTTTGCATTGTTCATAAATATTAATGCAAATAAGTGCCTAAAAATGAAACCGCAAATGATTCTTTGGCGTTATGATAGTATATAACACCCCAATAAACACAAACTAGATAGAATGAGACAATTAAAAATAGCCAAGCAAGTTACTAATCGTGAAACTGCGTCATTAGACAAATACTTGCAAGAGATAGGTCGTGTAGATTTAATTTCTGCACAAGAGGAAGTAGAATTAGCTCAGAAAATAAAACAAGGAGACGACAATGCTTTAGATAGATTAGTTAAGGCTAACTTAAGATTCGTTGTGTCTGTATCTAAACAATACCAGAACCAAGGACTTACTTTACCTGATTTAATCAATGAAGGAAATCTTGGATTAATAAAGGCGGCTCAAAGATTTGATGAAACAAGAGGGTTTAAGTTTATCTCTTATGCCGTATGGTGGATTCGTCAATCTATTTTGCAAGCATTAGCGGAGCAATCTAGAATTGTTAGGTTACCACTTAATAAAATTGGTTCTATCAATAAAATCAATAAGACGTTTTCCATCCTTGAACAGAAATATGGTCGTCCACCTACACATGAAGAAATTGCAGAAGAATTAGATGTTACACTGAACGAAGTAAAGCAATCTATGAAGATAGGTAGCAGACACGTTAGTATGGATGCTCCGTTAGGGGAAGAAAGTGACAGTAGTTCTATGTATGAGGTGATGACTTCAGATGACAATCCTCGTCCTGATAAGGAATTAATGGTTGATTCATTAAGAACTGAAATATCTAGATCATTAAGCACGCTTACGATGCGTGAAGCAGATGTATTAAAGTTATACTTTGGACTGGAGAAAAATCATCAGCACACGCTTGAAGAAATCGGTGAGAAATTTGATTTAACGCGAGAACGAGTTCGTCAAATTAAGGAAAAAGCAATCAGAAGATTAAAGCATACTTCAAGAAGTAAATTGTTGAAATCATATTTGGGATAAAATCCCTCAAAAGTGAATAAAATAGCCACACATTGTTGTGGCTTTTTTTGTTTCTTTGTTTTTTCAAAACTAAACTGAATTGACATGGAAAGAAAACACCTTATAGCACCTTCTTTATTAGCAGCAGATTTTGCTAATCTTCAAAAAGAATGTGAAATGTTGAATGCTAGCGAAGCGGATTGGTTTCACCTAGATGTCATGGACGGGATGTTTGTGCCGAATATTTCATTTGGTATTCCAGTTATAGATTTTATAAATCGTCATGCTACCAAAACTCTAGATGTACATTTAATGATTGAACAACCTGATCGATATATCAAACAGTTTAAGTCTGTAGGTGCAGATGTGTTGACAGTGCATTATGAAGCATGTAAACACTTACATAGAACTTTACAAACCATAAAAGCAGAAGATATGCAAAGAGGAGTGGCGTTGAATCCTCACACTCCAGTATCCTTATTAGAACCTGTTTTACATGATATTGATCTCGTTTGCCTGATGTCTGTAAACCCTGGCTTTGGTGGTCAAAGTTTTATTGAGCATACGTATGATAAAGTTAGTGAGTTACGCCAAATGATTGACGCTAAAGGATTAAGTACTAAGATCGAGATCGATGGTGGAGTAACAATGTCAAATGCGCGTAAATTGATTGATGCAGGAGCAGATGTTTTGGTTGCAGGTAGTTTTGTTTTTAAATCAGCTGATCCCATGGCTACAATTAAGGAATTGAAAAACGCATAGCATAGAGTTATTTCATAAAAGGTATTAACACAAAAAAAAGGCTACTTCATTTGAAGTAGCCTTTTTAGTACAATATTGTTTGGTATTATTATCTTCTACTAGATCCTAATCCTGTAGGAGAACCAACTCTATCCATAGCACATCTAAATCCAATAGCTGCTGTAGATAAATCTTCGTCTAAGTATCTTCTTGTTCCTGGGTTCATCCAGTAAGCTCTGTCTCTCCATGAAGCACCTTTGTAAACTCTAGATTTGTCAGAGATAAGGGTAGTAGGGTATTGCCCCCATTTTTCTTCCTTACCACCTTGGTACATTGCCCAATCTTCATTTAATTGCTTATCATTGAATTGAGAAATCATACCGCTGTTTCTTTCTTCACCTGGATAGAAGATAGATGATTTTAAATCTCCATCTAAATAATCAATGTTGTCAGCAACTCTATAGTTACGTCTTTTGATATTTTCTTCGGCAGTTACATTTCTTGTTTGAGTGTTACCAGGTTTCTTCATTTCAAATTCAGAAAGACCAACTCTTAGCATTGGGATAATTTCAACTTGGAATTCACTCCAGTCAATTTCATCAGGACCAAAACTTACACTGTCTAAATCTCTATTTTGAACTCTAGTATTGAAATCATCAAATAATTCATCAAAAATAGTTCTGATAGCAATCGAAGACTCAATTTCTTGTTTTCTGTTTTTCAGATCTTGAGCAGTTGCGAAAATATCTTTAATCTCATTGATTAAAACCATTTCAATCGAATCCATTCTTTGTTGAGTAACATAACCATAAGTTCTATCTTGAGACTCATATCTTTCCATTTCAAACTCTTCAAGATATTCTTTCATTCCTTGTAAGTCATAAATAACTTCTTGATATTTATTAGAGTAAGCACCATCACTTTGTAATGTTTTTGTAGTAAATACATTTCCTCTAAATGGTCTGAACTCATTAAAGTCTTCATGAGATTGTGGTCTGTAAACATCCATTACCCATTCCGAAACGTTACCAGCCATATTATAAAGACCGTAATCATTTGGCCAGTAAGAATAAACAGGAGCAGTAACATCTGCGTTATCATTCAAACTTCCTGATACACCCATGTAATCTCCGGCACCTCTTACGAAGTTAGCCATCATATCTCCTTGCCACTTGTCTTCTGCGTTTCTTACCCAGTGACCATTCCATGGATAGATTCTTCTTTCTACAATTCTTTCGTCAACTGTATTACCAATTAAACCGTAAGAAGCAAATTCCCATTCAGCTTCAGTTGGTAGACGGTAGCGAGGTAAAAGAATTCCATCTTCCATCTTAACAATACGGGTAGCCATGTCTTTTGACTTAATTTTACCTGTCGCTGGGTTAAATCCACCTTTAGAAGGATCTAAATCAGGTAACTGACCCGCTGGATTAGTACCAGCTTCATATTGACCTATGAAATAAGAGTCAGTAGTGAAGGGCTCATTTTGTTGCATAGGATTAGGAACTAAAATTCCTTCTCTTATCAAAATATATTCATTTACTCTATCCGTTCTCCAAGAACAAAAATCGTTACACTGAAGCCAGTTGACACCAACTACAGGATAATCTCTGTAAGAAGGATGTCTTAAGTAATAATCTACGTAAGGTTCGTTGTAGGCTAATTTCTCTCTCCAAACTAAAGTATCAGGAAGTGCTTTTTTGTAAATCTGCGTAAAATCAGGAGAGAAAGTTCTATCCGTCCAATACAAATATTCACACCAATGGTGATTCGTAACCTCTGTTTCATCAATGTAAAAAGATGAAATAGTTACTCTTCTTGGTGTATTATGATGTTCGTACATCACATCTTGCTCGATTTGCCCCATGGTAAATGTACCACCCTCAATAAGGATTAATCCAGGACCTGTTTCTTGTTCTTCGTATGGTTTCTTTTCAAAACCACCGTTCATTGGATTATTATAATCCCATCCAGTTACACTTGATCTTTCGTAAGAACAAGACATAACTAAACTAGTTAATAAACCAACAACTGCTACTTTTTTACCCGTACTCTTCATAATGAGATTTTAGCCTTATAACTTGTTTAAATAAATTTAGTTACAATTTTTTTTAATTATTTTTTTTCACACTGTTAGAATGATGGACAACTAACGGTTCTAAATGTTCTTTTCTTTTGCTTACACTTGAAGATAATTCCCATGGTTAATTCATGAGCTCCTCCAGTCGCAGTAGTTAATTTAGATATAGTTAAATCGTAACTGTACCCAAATTTGAATGAAACCGTTTGAATTCCCAATAACACAATAAATGCATCTTTGTTTCTATACCATGCTCCTGCAGTCAAAGGCCCTTTCTTTACATAAAGACCCATGTTCAACTGAGTAAATGTTCCCTGTTGTCTGAACATAATATTAGGAGAAATAGAAACATCATTGGTAGTATACTTAGAAGCACCACCTGCCATAGGTATTACCGCACCAGCATGACCTGTTATTTTCATTGGTAGCGGAGAACTACCAACCACTACAGATTCATTTGGTTGAGTTAAATGATGCGCAGAAATACCGAAGAAGAAAATCTCACTAAATCCTAAAACTCCAGCAGAGAAATCTACTCCACTAACATTTCCACCTCTAGGTAAGTCACTAGTTTGATAAACGAAACCTCTTCTTGGATCAACCATATCACCAAATTGTAGTTTATTCCAATCTAATGATTTTTGGAAAAAAGTAGCCTCTCCTCCAAATCGCATCGAAAATTTACGATTAATCTTTACTTGGTATGAATATATAGCGCTAAAACGACTTGTTTTTAAAGTGTTTGCAGCATTATCCGTAGTGAACATGAATCCTAAACCTCCTGATAAAGATTCTACTTGCTGGTCGTATGAAACAGCAGAAGTAACATAAGTTCCAGAGATACCGGGCCACTGATTTCGATGAATCATGCTTACTCTAGGACACCTTACCGTTCCAGCAAAAGCAGGATTTAGATAAAGTTGATTAGCATAAAACTGAGAGAATTCAGGATCTTGTGCGCTAATTTTCGTAGGTAGCAGCATAACCGCTAGAACCCCAACAAGCATTAGTTTTAAGAATGTTTTCAAAGTATTTCTCATAAAATCAATTAGGACAAATGTATAAAATATTCATTTAATTTATAAATATAAGTCTAAAAAGACTACAAACTATGAAACGTGTACAATATTTTTGCAATGAATAAGTTTTAGTATTACTTTAAAAAGAGATTTCAATTAATGATTCATATGGATAATTTTCTAAAATTAATGATAACCTTTTGTCTGGTTAATTTCATAACTTTTAACTATGGTCAAAAAAGTTATGTGATTGATGAGGAGTTCTCCTATGAGAATGTATATATGGAATCTGGTCAAGGTAAGAAATTAGTTGGATTTTCTCCAGATAAAGGATATTGGAATGAATCTCTAAACACGCCAACTATAATGGTGTCTGTCCCAACAGTATTTAAAAGTGCCATTTTTCTCCTTTCTGGGTTTGAAAGCGAAGAATTATCAGTTGAAGAATTACAATTAATTGATCAATCGACAATTGCTGTATCGTTGAATCCAATAACACGGGTTGTTTCGCAAAGATTTAGTTATTTCTGTAATATAGAATGTAATTCACTTGTTTTAAATGCCAACACGGGAAAGGTAGAAAAAGTGACTCGGATTTTTGGCACATTAAAAAACGATTCAAAACAACCTAATAGGTTTAAAAGTTTTAAAACAAATTCGGTCTTAGCCAGTGGTTCTGGTAGTTGGTACAGGATTGGTGTGGCTAAAGAAGGTCTTTTTAAAATAGATTATGCATTTTTGGCCAATAATGGAGTAAACGTTCAAGGTCTACAAAGTAGTCAAATCGGCATTTATGGAAACGATCAGTCCATGCTGAGTCATCAAAACTCGGCCGCAAAAGTGGATGATTTACTGCAAAAGGCTGTTTATTTATCAGACGGAGGAGACGGAGCATTTAATCCAGGAGATTACATTGTGTTTTATGCAAATGGACCGCATGAAACTTCAGTTAATGGATCAGAATGGACACATTCCAAAAATAATTACAGCGATACCGCTTATTACTTTATTAACATTTCGTCAAGTGTAACT
>CAJYBK010000075.1 GCA_913064955.1 uncultured Flavobacteriales bacterium | reverse complement strand
TATTTTAGAGAAGCAATTCTCTAACATGTTTAAGAAAGCAAATGCAAAATCTGGTATTACAGGTGAAATCTTATTACAACTTTGTGAATCAAGATTAGACAACGTAGTTTACAGATTAGGTGTTGCTAAAACTAGAGATGGTGCGAGACAGTTAGTTTCTCACAGACATATCATGGTAAATGGTGGTTTAGTAAATATCCCTTCTTACTCAGTAAAAGTTGGTGACGTAATTAGTATTAGAGAGAAATCAAAATCTTTAACAGTAATTAGTCAATCGTTAGCGAGCAACAATTCTGTATTTGAGTGGCTAGATTGGAACAGTAACACTTTAAGCGGTGAGTTTAAAGCTGTACCAACAAGAGATCAAATCCCTGAAAACATCAAGGAGCAATTGATCGTAGAGTTGTACTCTAAGTAATGAATGGAATTTTAAATTAAAAAAAATTAAAAATGGCAATATTAGATTTCCAAAGACCAGACAAAGTGATAATGCTGGAATCAGATGACTTTAACGGTCAATTCGAATTCAGACCATTGGAACCAGGTTATGGTATAACAATAGGAAATGCACTTAGAAGAATTCTTTTAAACTCTTTAGAAGGATTTGCAATATCTGCAGTGAAAATTGAAGGTGTTGAGCATGAATTTGCTTCTATCAAAGGTGTTGTTGAAGATGTTACTGAAATTATCTTGAATTTAAAACAAGTGCGTTTCAAAAGACAAATTGAAGATGTAGACAACGAAAAATTAGTAGTTAAAATTTCTGGAGAAGAAAACTTTACTGCTGGTGATATCGGAAAATATACTTCTGCTTTTCAAGTTCTTAACCCAGATATGATTATCTGTACTATGGAGCCTAAAGTATCATTGACAATTGAACTTACAATTAATAAAGGTAGAGGTTATGTTCCTGCAGAGGAGCAAAAATCATCTAACGCATCGACTGGAACAATCTTTATCGATTCTATATACACTCCAATCAAAAACGTAAAGTACTCTATTGAGAACTACCGTGTGGAGCAAAAAACAGATTACGAAAAGTTAGTTTTAGATATTCAAACAGATGGATCGATTCATTCAAAAGACGCTTTGAAAGAGGCTGCTACTATTTTGATTCACCACTTCATGTTATTCAGTGATGAGAAAATCACATTGGATACGCAAGAAAGAGCTGAGTCTGAAGAATTTGATGAAACTTCATTACATATGCGTCAGTTATTGAAATCAAGATTAGTTGATCTTGACCTTTCAGTAAGAGCATTAAACTGTTTGAAAGCGGCAGACGTTGAGACACTAGGAGAACTAGTTTCTTTTGCAAAATCTGACCTTTTGAAATTTAGAAATTTTGGTAAAAAATCTCTAACTGAGTTAGAAGACCTTATTGAATCTAAGGGACTTTCATTTGGTATGGATATATCAAAATACAAATTAGACAAAGAATAATAAGAGGTAATCACTTTTTGTGAAAACCATTTAAAAGAATTAAACATGAGACACGGAAATAAAGTTAATGCTTTAGGTAGAAAAACAGCCCATAGAAAAGCTATGCTTTCTAACATGGCTTGTTCGCTTATCGAGCACAAGAGAATTGTGACGACATTAGCAAAAGCTAAAGTATTAAGAGGTTATGTTGAGCCTCTTATTACAAAATCAAAATCTGATACTACTCACTCAAGAAGAGTTGTTTTCTCTTACCTTAAAAGTAAAGAGGCTGCAGCAGAATTGTTTAGAGAAGTTGCTCCTAAAGTAATGGATAGACCAGGTGGATACACTAGAATTATCAAATTAGGAAAAAGATTAGGTGATAACGCTGAAACTGCAATGATCGAATTAGTTGACTTCAACGAACTACTTATTGGTGGTGGAGACACTAAGAAGAAAACTAGAAGAAGAGGTGGTAAAAAATCTACTCCTGCTAAAGCTGCTGCCCCTGCTAAAGAGGAAGCACCTGCAGCTACTGAAGAAGCACCTGCTAAAGATGCATCTTCTGAAGAAGAATAGAAATTACTTCAATTCAAGATATAAAGGCTGTCCATATGGATGGCCTTTTTTTGTGCCTATAATTTGTTAGATTATTAGAAATAGTAATGGTTCTAAAAGAATGCTCTTAATTGCAACCCTCCTGTATGTACGGCATCGGTTAAATCAGACTTTCTTCCATTATAATTAATAGTCAATTGAAGATTATTAGCAAAAGTTCTTTGATATCCAATTGTCCAAATAATATTATCTCCTGGTTGCAACGACTCCAACATTTCGTAAGCCAAAGAGGTATTATTGGTGCCATTGAAAATAATCTGAGCATATTTAAATGTACCCAATAAAGTTCCTTTCTTCAATTGATTCCATTTACCTTCCAAACCAATCTCCGTAATAAACGCTTCGGCAGTAGCTAAACTAGGGTCGTTTCGCTTGTCCTTATATCCTCCTAAAGCAGCAATTCTAAAAGAGGTGCTCGGTTGGTAAGTCAGTTTTCCCTCCGTTTTCACGTTGGTCAAATGATAATCCCTTCCTTGCACGTAATCTGCTCTACTTAGCTTTTGCTCCAATTCACTGCTCAGTTGAATAGTGAATTTTCTTGAAGCATTTACTCTTAACTTCACTTCATTACTCTTTCTTTCTCTTAAATCAAATCCACTAACCAAAAGATTTTTGCTAGATAAAGCAATAAACGTATGTTCCAATCCAAACTTGGAATTAGTTCTATTAAAAAAGGTACTCTGTCTTATTGAGTTTTGAATTGACAATAAATCTTCATCGTCCGGAATTTTCGCAAAAGGATTCAAATTCTCTAACAAATCACTGATGGTGGTTTTTCTTTCTATTTTATAACTAGTTTGCGAATTAAACCTACCCACAAACTTCGAGACCTTATCCTTACCTCTAAAAATATTCTTAAAGTTTAAATTTAAAACCTCGCTAAACTCATTACTGAATACTTTAACATAATCGTTAGATGGTGTACTTACTCTTAAATACCTTGCTTGATCTGGGTATTGTGCCAACTCAAATTCATTTAGATCCTTCACTTCATCACCATTGTAGTCTACCCAAGTATAAACACCTTGACCAGCGGGTACTTCAATATAAGCAAATTCTCTTCGCAATTCCAGACCGCTTCCAACTTCATAAAATAGGGTTGAAGTTATTCCTCCTTTGAAAAAATTAGACCTATACTCTACTCTATTCAATATACCATTTTCAGGTTTGTTCAATACCAGATTACTATCTGAGATGAAAAGCATTCTATAATTAGACTTTAAAACAAATTGTTGCCTAGGGTTTTTCAACAGTTCAAGTGATCCCCCGGGGTTAATTGCGCGAGTTGCTTGAAGAAGACCACCTCCTTGAGAACGTTGATCGATTCTTTCTCTATAAAACAACTTGAATCGATTAATTGTACTATCAGAATTGGAAACAAAGAATTGATAATCATAAAATTGATAACTAGCATTAGTCACAGCATCCCCCAATTGAAAAACATTATGTTCAAATTCATCCAGATAACCTACTTTAAAAATGCCCTTAGATTTTGAAATAGACGCTTTGTGTCTGTAAAAATTAGATACAAGTTCACTAGTACTATTCATCAAACTTCCGTTATAGTCAATAGCTACAAATTTATTCAATTCAATACCAAGACTATTTCGTACACCTCTGTAAGCCGATTCTTGGTTGAATGAACTAAATCCATACGACAGCGCGAAGTCCTTTTTACGAATTAATTTAAAGTTAACATCTCCTATTATTTGATTTCCTAATCCCAAGGATCCTATATTCCAATCTCTGGTGAACTCCACCGCTCGGTATCTTTCCACAAAAGTGAAATTAGTAGATGTCATTTCTAACCTATTCATGGACTTCAATTTCCAATTGGCATTTAACTTCTTATCCACTTTAAATGTAAAAGTTCCCGCATATCCCTCATTGTCTTGTGCATCCAACTGAGAAAATGTATTGACATCATTATTCGTATAGGCTAATTCGAAGTTGGCTAGAATTCCTTTCCCAAAATGCTTTTGAACACCTCCAGTTATCATTTGCCGCTGCTTAGGTGGAATTAAAATCTTAACAGGTTCATAGCGACCATTTTTTACTATAACTCCTGCTATAGTGTCTGGTGCAATCCAATCATAAACTTTCCCAAATGCAGAAAATCCACTTTGGACATAATTTCCGTTACCCGTTCCTAAATCTGAAAAAATCACATTGTAAATGGCTGTTTCAGAATTGGTCGAATACTGCATTACTTCATATCCTAGAGAGTCTATTTTCTGATAACGGTTGGCATTTTCGTCAAATCCCAAACTATCTATACTAGGTGATAAAGCAGCTGTTAAATCATCACCTGCATTAAAGAGAATGTCCTTATCATCATCGTCTAGCGTTTGTTGCAACGGTTGATTCTTCGAATCTTGTTCTGAATAAACATTGACATACACATCCCAATCATTTAATTTAACAGAAGTGTTTGCTTCGATAATACTCCTTGCGTAATTTTTATCTGAATATTGAAATTCTGCAATGATTCTTTTATCCTTTGTTATCAGTCTATTGGCAGTGAAAGTAATTTCAGAAGTGTTATAGTCTATCACATAATCATTTTCTTGCCCTCGTAACAATTGTTCTCCATCAATGTAAATAACCTCCGTTCCACTTAATACAATGATGAATTGCTCCCCATCCGCTCCAATTAACTTATATGGTCCTTGATTATTCTCAATACCTTGAATTATATTTCGTCCAAACTTTCCTTTCGACACAGCCATACTTGCTCTAAAATCTACTGCACTACTATCTAAACCCTCAAAGACATCCCTTTGTAATGTGCTAAAAGAAGCCCCTTGTGCACGCTTATTGTAATTCATAAAATATCCTGAGGGCTTTTTCATCCAAAAATCACCAGCAGTGATTCTCCATTGGTCTGAAAAAAGTTGAATATACACCTGATCAAAATCCTGTAATTGTTGCGTATTTCCTTCTGGTTGGATTGGAATGTTATCATCACTAATGGACGCAAGTATACTTATATCATCACTTATTTTTCCTGATAATTGTAAATTCAAATTTGAATTTACCGACAAATCTTGGTTGTTTCCAAAAAGTATACCTCTAGATATACTTCCGCTTTTGTTAAGTTCGCTTCCTCCAAATAAATCAGTATTGTTATTTTTAGTGCTGTAACGAAAAGGTACCATCTTCAAGGAATCCTCATAGCGGACCGTATTTGGATCACGAAGTCTAATACTCCGGCTGATATTGAAATCAAAAACACGATAAGATACTTCCAATGTCACTGGTAATGTCCCTGCCCATACCAACCATCCAGAAAAATAATCCAATTCATAATCACTGGAATCTACCTCAAGTCCATTATTTTTAATGTTAAAAGAATTCGGAGCAATTGAAAGCGAATCAATACGCACAGAATCGGTGCTCAACTCCAACTGTTTTTCACGAATATTTGAAGTCATTTGACCAAATAAACTAGTATTCAGAAAGACAATCAATAATGCGTTTAGGAAAATATTTCTTATAATTGGAATCAAATCAGTGGTGAAATCTCAGTATAATATTTCAAAAATAGTTTAAAAATTAGGCAATCATCGACTAAAAAACGGAATACGAAGAAAATTAGTGTTTTTATGTGTAAGAAGATTGATATAAAATTGAAATTATTATTTATCTTCGTCAATTGGAGATTCTATAAAATTATTACAATTATAAATATGAAAATATTAAAGCATTATATCATCGGACTTTTGACAGTTACCATGCTTCTTTCTTGTGGAGGAAGTGAAAGTAACGGTAAGAACCAAGACGTTTTAGTGGAAGCGGAAGGTTACTACATGGAAGGTGATAAGAAATACAAAATCTACAATGGTGGAATTTTTAGAATAAATGAAGTTGATAACTTCAAAAATCTTTTTCCTCATGCCATGATTGATGCAGTTTCTGCTAGAATTACTCAACAGATTTATCCAGGTTTATACAAGTTTGACCAACTTACATTGGAGCCGGTGAACTGTATTGCAGAATCTGAAACTGTTAATGACAACGCTTCAGAGTGGACTTTCAAAATCAGAAAAGGTGTATTCTTCCAAGACGATGCCTGTTTCCCTGAAGGAAAAGGTCGTGAAGTAACTGCTAAAGACATCAAGTATTGTTTCGAAATGCTTTGCGAAAACAGACCTGGAAATACAACTCACGAACTTTTTACTCAAAGAGTAGTTGGAGCAAGAGACTATTACGATGGCAAGTCTACTAGTGTTTCTGGAATTGAGATTATTGATGATTACACGCTTAAAATTACTTTGACTTCTTCTTTCTCTGCATTTAACAGTTTATTAGCACACGGTGCTTGTACGATCTTCCCAAAAGAAGCTTTTGACAAGTATGGCGATGACATGAGAGTTAAATGTGTTGGAACAGGTCCATTTATGATTGATGCCATTGACGAAGGGGTGCAGGTTAGATTAGTTAAAAACCCTACCTACTGGGAAAAAGATGAGCATGGAAACCAATTACCATATCTGGATATCATTAAAATAACTTTTACAAAAGATAAGAAATCTGAACTTTCTAACTTCCGTAAAAACAACCTTGATATGATTTGGAAGTTACCTGTAGATGAGATGGAATCAGTGCTAGTAAGCATTGAGGAAGCGCAACAAGGTGGTAACCCTGAATTTAAGTACCAACAAATTAATGGATTGAATACTCAGTTTTACGCATTCAATGCCAATAGCCCTATTTTCAGTAATAAAAATATCAGAAAGGCTTTCAACATGGCTATTGACAGAGAATTCCTAATCAAGCACACGCTTAAAGGTGAAGGTGAACCTGCTGAACATGGTTTAGTTCCTAAATTTGGAAAATATGACAATTCAGAAGTTGATGGTTTTGAATTTAATCCAGATGAGGCTAAAAAATTGATGGCTGAGGCTGGTTACCCAAATGGTAAAGGATTTCCAGAAATGACCCTTTATTTGAATGAAGGTGGTTCTATCAATACCATTATAGCAGCTGCGCTTCAAAATCAAATTAAAGAAAACATTGGGGTAAGTGTTACCATCGAGCCATTACCATTTGACGTATTGATCGAAAGATTTGCAACGGGACAAACAGAATTTACAAGAACTTCTTGGATTGCTGATTTCCCGGATGCTTCTAACTTTTTGTGGTTATTCTACGGTAAAAATGTACCAGATGACCCAACTGCAAGATCACTTCCTAACTTCTCTAGGTACAAAAATGCTGACTTTGACAATTACTTTGAAAAAGGAATGGCTGCTTTATCTGCTGAAGAACAACAAATGTACTATAATAAATGTGATAGTATCTTAGTTGCTGAAGCTGCATTTCTACCGTTGTTTCACGATCAATATATCAGATTGATTCAAAATAACATTGTAGCTTTCCCAATTAATTCAATGGAGTACAGAGATCTTTCAAGAGTTTTTAAATCAAAATAATCTTACTTAAATAATGAAAAATTATTTTATTCTTTTAATCGTTATAGCGGCAATATCTTCATGTGTACCTGCAAGAAAGTATCAAGAATTAGAGACTAAACAAAAGGAATGTGCTGAGGAACTTGAAGATCTCACGTCTAAAGTAACGGGTCTGGAATCACAAAACAATGAATTACAAGGTCTTATTCCTGATTTACAGGAAAGCGTCACCAGATTAAAAGGAGACACTACGCTACTTGGAAAGTCTTTGAGAATGAAAGAACAACAGTATGACAAAATCAATGACTTGAATAAGCGTATTCAAGAGCAATTGGAAGCTCTTCAAAAAGGAAGTGCTCTCGAAAACGCTAAGTTGATGAATGATCTGAACGCAACTAAGCTTCAACTTCAATTGAAGGAAGATGAATTGAAGAAATTAGAAGCGGAATTAAATGCTAAGAAAATTGCGCTAGACAAGCTCTCTGTTGAATTGGCTGCAAGAGAAAAACGTGTTAATGAATTGGAAGACTTAATCGCGAAGAAAGATGCTGCTGTAAATGAACTAAAAGACAAAGTTGCGAAAGCTCTTACTGGCTTTAAAGACAAAGGACTTACAGTTGAACAGAAAAACGGTAAAGTATACGTGAGCATGGAAGCAAAACTACTTTTCCCTTCAGGAAGTACAGCCATTAATAAAGACGGTAAAACTGCACTTGTTGAATTAGCCAAAGTTTTACAAGATCAGCAAGACTTAGAAGTACTAGTAGAAGGTCATACAGATTCTGATGCTATGAAATCTTCATCACACCCTAAAGATAACTGGGAATTAAGTGTTTTAAGAGCAACTTCAGTTGTTAAGTTAATGTTGGAGAACAGCAACATGGACAACACTAAAGTAACTGCAGCAGGTAGAAGTGAGTTCATTCCATTGGATCCTAATGATAAAGCAAAAAACAGAAGAATAGAAATAATTCTAATTCCTAATTTAGATGAACTGTTTGATATTATTTCAAATTAAGAAATTTATAACCACATATAAGAAGCCGAATGTCTCATTCGGCTTTTTTTTGCAATCAACTTTCAAAGCTAATTACCTGCTCCAATTAGACAACCATTTAGTAATTCTACCGTCAATACAATAAGTTGCTGCATAACCATTTTGTTATGTATCTTTGATTAAAATGACTACCTATCAATGACTTGTAAATGTTTTGTTAGAAATATTTTTATCATGTTTGTTGGAGTGCTTCTCAGCACGCCCATTTTGTTGTTTTATGCCCAAGAAAATAGTAACATTAATTTCATTGAAAATAAAGGGCAATGGCAAGAACATATTGATTTCAAATTAGAAATAAATGCAGGTGACTTATACTTTGAAGGTGATAAAATTATTTTTAACCTTTTTGATAAGTCAATTTTTGGTAAAGCACATCGTAACGAGAAAACTGATTCCATAATTAAAGGCCATGCCTACTCTACAACATTAGTAAATGCTGCAGAGGATTATATTTGGATTAAAGAATCACCATTAGTGCACTTCTATAACTATTACAAGGGGAAAGATCCTTCTAAATGGAGAAGCAATGTTCATGCTTACAACAAAACCTACCTACAGGATATTTACGAAGGAATTGACCAAACTTTTTACGCCAAGTACGACCAATTAAAATATGATTTTATAGTGAGACCAGAAGGACATCCTTCAAGTATCCAAATTTTATATGAAGGCTTGGACAATCTCAAACTATCTAAGGGGCATTTAGTACTTTCAACAAGTCTAGGTGAAGTAATAGAACAAAGTCCTTATGCCTATCAAATTGTGGATGGAAAAGAAGTAAAAATACCTTGCAAATTCAAACTAAAAGGCAACATCCTTTCTTTTCAGTTTCCAGAGGGGTATGACGAATCGCTTAACTTAATAATTGATCCTGTTCTAACTTTTTCGACTTATACAGGTTCTTCCGCTAATAATTTTGGATGTACTGCTACTAATGATGATGATGGTAATATGTTTGTTGGTGGTACCGTGTTCGGAGTTGGCTACCCTACCACTACAGGAGCATATCAAACTACTTTCGGAGGTTCGGTTGTTGATATGGGCATTACAAAATTTAGTTCGAATGGATCATCTTTAGTTTATTCAACTCTTATTGGAGGTACTGGCAATGAAATCCCACATAGTTTAGTTGTCAACGATCAAGATGAATTAATAATACTAGGTACTAGCGACTCTCCTGATTACCCTATTACTGCAGGCGCCTTTCAAACGGTAATGAACGGAGGTACAGCAACAGGATATGCCGCATATGGATTTAATTATGTGGCAGGTTGTGATATTGTGGTGACCAAAGTAAATGCCAATGGAAATGGTATAGTTGCCTCAACCATGATAGGTGGAACAGGCAATGACGGAATACTTGAAGGATCAATGCTTCACTATAATTATGGTGATGCTTTTAGAGGAGAAATCATTAACGGCCTGAATGGAGATATTGTTTTTGCTTCTACTTCAATGTCAGTTGATTTCCCTGTAACAGCAGGAGCACCCCTGAATTTTCTTCAAGGACCATCGGACGCAGTTTTAGTTTCATTAAACTCAAACCTTACTGCTCTTAATTTCTCCACCTACCTTGGTGGTTCATCTTTTGACAGTGGTTATTCCGTACAATTAAACTCAAGTGGTGAGTTTTATATTTGCGGAGGCACCATTAGCCCTGACTTCCCAGCAACTAGCGGTTCTATTCTAGATTCATTCCAAGGCGGAGATGCGGATGGCTTTATTGCTCATGTCAACTCAACAGGTACAGCTATTCTTCAAGCGACCTTTTTAGGAACACCAAATTATGACCAAACTTTCTTCGTGCAGACAGATAGTAATGATGATGTTTTTGTCATTGGACAAACAACAGGATTTTACCCGGTGCTAAACGCTGCATATAGCAACCCCAACTCAGGTCAATTTATACAAAAACTATCTCCAGATTTATCCACTTCATTGATGTCTACTACAATCGGAAAATCTTTAGGAGAGGTTGACTTTTCTATCAGTGCATTCTTGGTTAGTGACTGTGATTTCATATATTTATCTGGGTGGGGAGGAGCATTAAACGGTAATATTGGTTATGGTGCACATGCAACATCAAGTTCTACAGTTGCATTACCAATAACTTCTGATGCGTATCAAACGTCCACTGATGGCTCAGATTTTTACTTAGCGGTTTTAGGACCAGATGCTAATCCTTTGCTTTATGCTACCGATTTAGGAGGTATTTTAAGCAGTGAACACGTAGACGGTGGTACTAGTAGATTTGACAAAGATGGAACTGTTTATCAAGCAGTATGTGCAGGATGTGGCGGTAATAGTGACTTTCCTTCTACACCGGGAGCATGGTCTCCTTTAAATAATAACAGTTGTAATCTTGGTGCTTTTAAATTTGATTTAGGCTCAATCACTCCAGCCTTAGGTGTACCTCAGCCATATGTTTGCCTACCTAGTTCTTATCAATTCAATAATAACTCTTCAGGTGGAAATCAATACAATTGGAGTTTTGGAGACGGGAATACCTCCACACTTTATGCCCCATCACATGTTTATTCTGATACAGGGCATTATGAAGTAACGCTGATTGTGAGTGATTCTCTTGGGTGCTTAACGAACGACACGGCATACCTTGAAGTGGATGTTTTTGCATTGGATAATGCCGGAGTGCAACCTATCGACACTCTTTGTATAGGAGATAGTGCATTACTAGTAGCTGGAGGTGGTTCTACTTATGAATGGCAACCTACTTTTTTCCTAACAACACCCAATTCACAATCTACTCAAGCAGCCCCTCCGGTTACTACAGATTATTTAGTTATTGCAACTGATAATTGTGGTTCAGACACAGCCTATGTAACAGTAGTAGTTCATACAGAGAGTTTTTCTATTATGCCAGATACGATTGTTTGTGCAGGATATCCTATCACCCTTCAAGCCTATGGAGGTGTTTCCTATGATTGGCATGCACACCCTTCTATTCAAAATCCAGGATCACAGACACCAACTGCAACGCCTACATCAAGCACAACCTATTTTGTTGATATTACGACTACAACTGGATGTGTATTTACTGATTCAGTAAACATTACAACATTAACGGGGATACCTCTTCCCAACTTAAACAACGATACTATAATTTGCTTAGGCGACAACTTCTTATTAACCGCACAAAGTGGTGATACTTATTCCTGGGCTCCGACCAATTTATTGACTAATATTAATGGTCCTACTGCCATGACTAATATTACATCATCCGACTACATATATGTTACTGCAACAAACGCATGTGGATCTGTAACGGATTCTATATATATTGAAGTAATTGATGTTTTCCCACAAGTGAATCCAGACACTACAATTTGCCCAGGTGACACTGCATATTTATATGCTTCCGGAGGTGAAAGTTATACATGGTCACCTTCACAGTCATTAAGTCATCCTGATTCTAGTCATACCATGGCTACTCCAATTGAGCCAACTCAATATAGCGTTGATGTAGCAAATACACTTGGATGCAGCAAGACCTTGTCTACTAATGTATTTATGTATCAAAGACCTGTTGCGCAAATTACAACGGATCCTTATATATCATACGGTCATGAAGTATCATTACAAGCTTTGACCAATTCAAATAGTTATTATTGGGAATCTACAGATAGTGTGTACTGTTTTAATTGCTTACAGACATTTGCAAAACCTGAAGAAACCAGTTCCTACATTTTTAATGCCATTGATACTAACGGATGTATCAATAGCGATACCATTACTATATACCTAGATGGCGCCTTGTATGTCCCCAACACTTTCACTCCAAATGGAGATGGTATAAACGATTTCTTCTCTATTAAAGGTAAAGAGATACAGTCCTTTCAACTCTATATTTTCAATAGATGGGGTCAGTTGATTTTTGAATCCGATTCAATGAATAATCAATGGGATGGATATCACAAAGGCGAACCCGTATTAATCGATACTTACGTTTGGAAAATTGGATATCAAGATTCCCAGCAAACCTATGAAGAATTGATAGGTCACGTCAACGTGCTGAGATAGAGTTACCATTCCTACATTTTTCAATTCATTTCCTATATTTATTAGTAACTTTGGCTTAAACCAATCGGACATTCAATGAAATTTCTTACAGCCTGTTTATTACTCCTACCCTTTTCTCTTTTTTCACAAGTAAATATGACGCAACTAGGCTATTTAGACCTGGTATCCGCACATGGAAATTCAGATGCTAATGATATTTGGGGATATGTAGATGGGAGTAACAATGAATATGCTATTGTTGGACTAAATGACGGAACATCCGTAGTAGATGTAACTGACCCTTCAAATCCGTTTGAAGTCTTCTATGAAGCCGGTATGAATTCCATTTGGAGAGATATCAAAACATGGAATAATCATGCTTACATTACCACAGAAGCACAAAATGGTTTATTAATTATAGATTTAAGTACATTACCTGGAAATAACAATCTAACGACCAATTATTACTATGGTCCTACTGGAAATGAATGGCAATCTGCACACAATTTATACATTGATGAAAATGGTTATTGATATATTTTTGGTGCAAACAGAGGTGAAGGCGGAACTATTATTTTGGATTTGAATACTGAACCAATGAACCCGGTAGAAGTTGGAGAAGAAGATACTTACTATACACATGATGGTGTTGTAAGAGGTGACACTTTGTATCAAGCGCATATTTTAGATGGCTTTTTCACTTTGACAGATGTTTCAGATAAAGCCAATCCTGTATTATTAGGTCAACAATTCTCTCCAGGTAATTTCGCACATAACCTTTGGTTCAATGATGATGGAGACTACATATACACGACCGATGAGATTACCAATGGATATATAGGAGAATATGACATCTCTGACCCGAACAATATTATAGAAACAGATAGAATTCAGTCTTCACCTGGAATGGATGTTATACCACATAATGTTCACTTTTTAAATGATTACATGATTACATCTTACTACCTAGATGGTGTGACTAGTCTTGACGTTTATAACAAATGACATAAGGTAGAAGTAGAGAATTACCCGACAGCTACTACCTCTTCGTGAGATGGCTGTAACGTATGTTTGTGAGCTTAACCGTTTCTACCTTCTGGCAAGAGAATCGTATCCGAATTTCACAATGTGCTTTCTAGACAGATTAGAGTAGACAATGTAGCCGGCGACACGCAG
>CAJYBK010000074.1 GCA_913064955.1 uncultured Flavobacteriales bacterium | reverse complement strand
GGGACATCTAATCTGCTAGCACAGAAACCATTTCAATACATTTTGGATGGAGATTCTATTACCTTGGACACTATCTCCTTGAAAGGAGTAGAGTCTTTTGGTATGGACAAATCAAAAATAAACCTAGGTAATGAAGGCACCCCTGAATATTCGTTATTGATGGATGCCGGTTTTGCGCTAAGAGGTGATTATTCATTTTTGTCTTTTCAGCAAGAATTTCCTCACAAAAGATATAACGTTTCCAAACCAGTTACCAATGCTAGGTATGTGACTGGCAGTAAATTGGAACAGCATTTTAATATTTATCATACCCAGAACTTCTCCAGAAAGTCTAATTTTTCAATTGGATTCGATAAAATCAATTCTCCTGGTTATTACATCAATCAATCAACAAATAATTCCCATTTTTATACAAATGCATACGGAGATGGTATTGGAAAGAAAGAATATAGTTTTGAATTCAATGTAGATTACTCAAACTTGTTAAGCTCATTGAATGGAGGTATCGTGAACGATTCGGATTTTGTAAATGATGTAAATGATTTAAGAAATAGGGAATTGTTGGAAGTAAACCTTATTAACGCTTCACAGCAACTAAAAAAATGGAGTATTTCTTATGAGCATTCTCTTAACTTAGTAAATAAGGTGGACACATTATCCAATCGAGGGTATAAAATAGGTTTGACTCATGATGTTTCCTTTACGCAACAAGAGAGAGATTTTTATGAGTCCATTTTGAACGTTAATTTTTACAATTACATTTATGATGACACGCTTATTACGTCTGACGAGGTTTATTATTCCCAGGTAGCGTCCACTGTAGGTGTAAACTATCAACAAATAGGCAAGAGCAAAACAGATCTTTATTTTGGAGTAAAACCTTCCTGGAATATATATAAGCAAGCTGTAATCGATACAAATGTATTGGATGTTGACGCTGTTCTTTCTTTAAATTGGAAGTATAAGTCCTTAAGCCTAGCAGCCAGTGGAATGTATTTGGTCAATGATATTTACGAGAATAATGACTATGATTTTAAGTTAGGAGCACTTTATAAAGTAAATGATTTTCAGAAAATTAAGGCAATTGCAAATATGCATCGAGATAGAGTAGCCTTGGATATGCAAAACTATCAAGCAAATAATGTGGTTTGGAGTAATGTCTTTTCTAAACAATCTTTGTTTCAATATGGGGTTGAATATGTGCATCAAAGAGAATGGACTAAGTCTATTTCATTTAATTACTTTGATGTGAAAAATCCATTTTATTTTGGCTATGACGCTAAACCAAGTCAAGTGATTGGATATGGCCAAGTCCTTCAAGCAAAAATGGAACTAGAGGGTAAACTAGGAAAGAGATGGAATTTAAAATCAAAATTGGCTTATCAGGAATTTGGTGGCTACAATGTTTTCTTGATGCCCAATTTCTTTGGAAATTTTAATTTTTCATATGAATTCAAGATGTTTAAGAAAAAATTAGATTTAAGTGTAGGTTTGGATTTAACTTATTTTTCTAAATATCAATCTAAAGATTTTGATCCGGTATCTGGTCAGTTCATTATTGCTACAGACAATGAAGTAGGAGGTTATCCTTATGCCGATGTATTTGTAAAAGGGCGAGTACAAAGAGCTACGTTTTTTGTTATGAGTTCACACCCTAATCAAGGGTTATTAGGATATGACTACTTTTTAGTTCCAAGTTACCCTGGTTTAGACAGAGTGATCAGAATTGGTGTTTCTTGGTTATTCGTTAACTAAATTTTATTGTACCTTTTTTTTTAGTTGTGCATTATACTTTTCAAAAGCAATTATGAAAAGTGTATTTATCGTTATGTTTTTATTGACTGTATTGGCAATAAAACAAAGTTTCGGGCAGAACAAGAATTACTATGATGTACAAAAAATGGCATTTAATGATAGGCCACCGATGGACGATTACGAGTACATATTTCCTTGGCTTGATGGTTATAAAAAAGAGAATTTGATATGTAATCGAATTTCTTTACCTACCGGTTTTGAAAGATTGAAGACATCACCTAAAACATTTGAGCATTGGCTGCAGCATTTACCATTAAAGCCGGGGAATCCATCCGTATTGTTGTATGATGGTACAGAAAAATGGAATCAAAATGCACACTGTTATGTAATGGATATTGAAACAGGTACAAAGGATCTGCAACAGTGTGCTGACGCTTTAATTAGATTACGTGCGGAGTATTTATATAGTAATGATCAAAAGGATGAGATACACTTTAATTACACCAATGGAGCAACAACGTATTACGAAAAGTGGAGAAAAGGATTAATGCCAGTTCCAGAAGGAAAAGAATTAAATTGGGTAAATTCTTCTAAAGCAGGCGAAGGCTACGAGAAATTCAAAGCATTTTTAATTCAAGTGTATAACTATGCAGGAACTCATTCTCTGGACAAAGAGTTACAAAAAGTTCCTTTCAAGGAAATGCAAATAGGAGATATCATTATCGAAGGAGGTTTTCCGGGACACGGGATCATGATTGTAGACATGGCTGTTAATCCGAGAACAAAAGAGAAGTTATTTCTATTAGCGCAAAGTTACATGCCTGCCCAGGATATCCAAATTTTACGAAATCCAAACAACCTTAAATTATCTCCATGGTATAATCTATCAGAGGTTGATTATATTCTAGATACACCTGAGTGGGAGTTTGATACAGATGACTTGAGAAGATGGAATTAAAATTAAAACATCAAGAGTTTCGTTCTTCCACAAGATGCTCTAGCTAAATATGCAAAGTCCAAGTTAGCCTCAAAAACTAACTGAACATATAAAGGGTGAGATGCTTTGTAAGAAGGATAAATCGTATTAGATGGATAACCAAGAGTCTGACCTTTGGATCCAATTAAATCACTTGCCATATAGGAAATTCTAACACCACTTGTGACACCAAAGTTTTCGGTTCCAAAGAAATAAGCTCCAAAACCAATCGTGATTCCAGTTTGGATTTTGTTAAGTGCACTCATGTCAAAAAGTGGATCATTAACACCTTCAATTGTTCTATTTGCGCTTCTAACATTAGAAATGATTGGCCCCACTTCAAAGTACTTCCCGTTATTATTATTTCTGTACATTAATAGAAAATCAAAACTTTTATAAGTGATGTCAGACGAATACTCTGAAGTAGAGTTGTCTGTTGTATCTGATATGTTGAATTTAAAATCTTGTCCAAAATTTGACATCATAAAGTCAAAGGTTACCTCATGGTTAGGACCGAAATTATAACCTATCTTAGCACCAAAGCCTCCTTTTGTAGTAATTTGATGGTTGTAATTAGCGTCATCAAAGATATTCTGATTGAATAAAAAGGTTGGTCCCCAAAGACCTTTGATACCTACATCTAACCAGTTTTGACCTATTGTGGAAAGGCCTGTAAAAAATAGTGCGGTAATTAAAAGTAATTTCTTCATTATAATTTTATCTTTGATTTATTATTACAAATGTAATTTTAATTAGAATAGAATTGAATAATCATAATTAAATAGTGGTAAAATGACATTATTGAAGGGTAAAGTTGCAATTATTACGGGTGCAACACGTGGAATAGGAAAAGGTATAGCATTGAAATTTGCTGAGCAAGGTGCAAATATTGCATTTACATATGTATCAAGTAGTGCTGCAGCGACAGAGGTTGAAAGAGAATTGGCAGCGTTTGGTGTCAAAGCAAAAGGTTATCAATCCAACGCAGGAGATTTGGCTAGTGCTGAGGAACTAGTTAGCAAAGTAATTGAAGATTTTGAGAACATAGATATAGTTGTTAATAATGCTGGAATTACTAAAGACGGGTTATTAATGAGAATGAGTGAGGAAAATTGGGATGATGTAATGAACATTAACCTTAAGTCTGTATTTAATATGACGAAAGCAGTACTTCGTACATTTTTGAAAAATCGTAATGGAGTTATAATAAATATGAGTTCTGTGGTTGGTGTAGAAGGGAATGCAGGTCAAAGTAACTATGCAGCATCTAAAGCAGGAATTATTGGGTTTACTAAATCTGTGGCACAGGAACTAGGTTCAAGAAATATAAGAAGTAATGCTATTGCACCAGGTTTTATTGCTACCGAAATGACCGGTGCTTTGGATGAAAAGGTAGTAGAAGGTTGGTTGGAGAATATTCCATTAAAAAGAGCTGGAACTACAGAAGATGTAGCTAATACAGCTTTATTTTTAGCCTCCGACCTTGGAGCATATATTAACGGACAAGTAATAAGTGTCTGTGGTGGAATGATGACTTAATCATCGTTTTTAGGAGTTTTTTTAAGATATGAATATTGAATTCAGTTATCCTATTTGGTTAGTTTTTGTTTGTGTCCTTCTAGGGGTGCTTTATGGTGTCCTGTTTTATAGAAAAGAGAAGTTATTAGCAGAGGTTCCCGCTTGGGTTACCTATTTCATGGCTATTTTAAGATTCTCCGTTGTTACGTTTTTAGCACTTTTATTACTTGAGCCTTTAATTCAAAACGAGACTCAAAAGATTGAAAAACCTATAGTTGTAATTGCACAAGATAATTCTCAAAGTGTGATTCTCAACAAGGATAGTTTGTTTTATCAAAATGATTTTAAGGTTAAACTTAATGCACTTAAAGATAAACTTTCTGAAAAGTATGAAGTTAAGACTGTTTCATTTGGAGAGAAATTATCAGAAGGATTTCAGTTTACTTTTGATGAGAAACAGACTGATTTTGGGCTGCTATTGGATGATATGTATGCCAAGTATTACGGAAGAAATCTTGGTGCTGTAATTATTGCAGCAGACGGTGTTTACAACAAAGGTCAAAATCCTATTTATACTTCTGCTAATCTTAAAAATGCTTCCATATACACTATCGCATTAGGAGATACCGCCAAAAAGAAGGACATCGCTATTGCTAATGTTGTCCATAATAAATTAGCTTATTTGGGAAATGATTTTCCCATTGAGTTATTAGTTTCAGCAGATTATTTCAAAGGCAAAAAGGCGGTGGCAAAGATTTTAAAGAATGACAAAGTAATCGCTACCAGTGAATTACAGTTTTCCTCTGATAATGATTTGATAACAATTCCTTTTAAAGTTGAAGCAAAAAATGCAGGCAAACAAAAGTATGTTGTCGTAGTAGAAAGTTCAGAAGTAGAATTTACTTTGGTAAATAATAGGGCAGAAGTTTTTATAGAAGTCCTCGACAATAAACAAAAAATTCTAATTGTTGCTGCCGCTCCGCATCCTGATTTGGCTGCGCTTAGAAATGCCATAGAAAAGAATATCAACTACCAAGTTGAGATTGTTGATATAATGGATTATGGTGGTAAAATAAACGATTATAATTTAGTTATTCTACATAATGTGCCTTCTACAAAAGGGGGAGAAATGAAGTTGATGGCTGACATCGATAAAACAAAGGTGCCGGTACTTTTCTTTATCGGATCTCAAACACAGTTTTCGGCTTTTAATAAATTAAAAGTAGGATTAAGTATTGTTGCGCCCAATGGATTTACAGATGCTAAACCATTGCTAAACCCAGGTTTTAATAGTTTTACAATTGATGAAGAACTGAAGAATTTATTGCCTTTATTACCTCCTTTACAGATTCCGTTTGCCGGAGATTATAAAGTAGCAAACGGAGCAAATATTCTTTTATATCAGAAGATAGGAAGCACTAACACAACCTATCCTTTAGTAGGAATTAATGAAAAGGATAATCAAAAAATAGGATTCGTCTTGGGTGAGGGTATTTGGAGGTGGAAGTTTCAAGACTACATAAAAAATAATAAAACCATTACGTTCGAATCTCTGATTTCCAAAATGATCCAATTTTTGGCAGTCAAAGAAGATAAAAGTAAGTTTAGAGTCAGTGCTAATGGTGAATTTCTTGAAAATGAGAAGATAATTTTACAAGCAGAATTGTACAACGATATATATGAATTGGTCAATGATGCTGATGTTTTATTGGATATTGTGAATGAAGCTGAAGAGCAATATGCACAACAAGCTTTTTACAATATAGGGCAGAGTTATAGATTGGATGCTGGGATATTTTCTCCAGGAAGTTACACCTATACTGCAAGTACTACTTCAAACGGTGTTAAATACGAAGTGAAAGGCGAGTTTATCGTGAAGGAATTAAAAATTGAATTCTTGGACGCTGTTTCGGATCATGCTTTACTGTATGCATTGGCAGATAAGTCTGGAGGTAAAATGTATCCCAAAGATAATTTTGATGAAATTGTAAATGATATTGAAAAAAATAATAACATTGCATCACTTAGTTATGTAAACAAAGAACTAACAGATATTATTAAATGGAAGTGGATATTATTCCTTTTACTTGCTTTACTTTCCATCGAGTGGTTTCTGAGAAAGAGAAATGGGGCGTACTAAGACCTATTTATTATCAACTATTTATTAAACACACTTGATGAAAATCTATTTATTGACTAGAAACGCCAATTTATATTCCTCTCGTAGAATACTTGAAGTGGCAAGATACAGGGGGCATGAAATAAGGGCTATTGATTACATGAATTGTCATTTTATTCTAGAGAAAGGAAATGCAAAGATTATTTACAATAATGAGGAACTGGAAAAGCCGGATTGGATCATTCCAAGAATAGGAGCTACCTATACAAATTACGGTGCCACTGTAATAAGACAATTTGAAGTGATGGGAGTTAAAACTGCGGTTGGGAGTGAAGCACTTATCAATTCCAGAAATAAATTTCAATGCTTGCAGTTGTTGAGTATGAGTGGTGTTAGAATGCCTAAGACAGGTTTTTCTAGTGGAAGTAATTCTGCTAAGCAATTAATAGACTATGTTGGAGGAGCACCGATTATTATTAAATTATTAGAAGGGACACATGGTTTGGGAGTATTACTTCAAGAAACTGAAGATGCTGCCAAGTCTGTATTGGATGCCTTCGCTCAATTGGGAGCAAGAGTAATGGTTCAGGAATTTATAAAGGAAAGTGCTGGTGTTGATATTAGAGCTATAGTCGCTGGCGGTAAAGTAGTGGCAGCGATGAAAAGAACTGCACAAGAAGGGGAGTTTCGTAGTAATATTCATAGGGGTGGCGTTGGAGAAAAAGTAGTATTAACACCCGAACAAGAAGATACAGCAATTAGGTCAGCGAATGTTATAGGTTTGGGAATTGCAGGAGTAGATATGTTGATTTCGGATAAAGGAGCCTTAGTGATAGAAGTTAACTCATCCCCAGGAATAGAAGGAATAGAAGGATATACACAGTTGGACGTAGCCAAAGAGTTTATCAAATTTATTGAAGAAGATATTAATAAAAAGTAATTTATATAATGATTATCAACGGAACTGAAATCAAGCCTGGTAAGGACGCCATTGTGAAAATCAAGGTTGGGAATTTACCTTCCGGAAATACCATAAATTTATTTGCTCACGTATATCGCAGCAAAAATCCTGGTCCAACAATGCTAGTTTTGGGAGGGGTTCATGGTGATGAAATTAATGGAATTGAAATTGTACGTAGATCGGTCAAAGCAGGTCTATTTAAGAAGTTAAATGCTGGGGCGGTTATCGCTGTTCCGCTTTTGAATGTTTATGGCTTTATTAATTTTACGCGTGATTTACCTGACGGTAAAGACGTAAATCGTAGTTTTCCAGGTAGTTCTAGAGGTTCTTTAGCTTCTAGAGTGGCATTTATCCTTACAAAGCATATATTGCCATTAGCAGACTTTGGTTTAGATTTTCATACAGGAGGTAGAAGTATTCATAATTATCCGCAACTAAGAGTTAATCCGGAGGATAAAAAAAGTATGAATTTAGCTAAGGTGTTTAACCCACCTTTTATTATTCACAGTAAGCCAATAAGTAGATCCCTTAGAAAGGAAGCTACCAAAAGAGGTATTCCAATGGTTGTTTATGAAGGAGGTGAATCCTTAAGAGTAGACAGTTTTTCTGTGGATGAAGGTATCAATGGAATAAAACGTGTCATGCTTTCCGAAGGAATGATTAAGGAAAAAGTTCCTGCGCAAAAGAGTATTGTGGTTAAGAATTCTAAGTGGATTAGGGCATCACAAGCTGGATTGTTTATTCCTTACAAGCAATCAGGTGATCACGTGGAGAAGGGGGAAGCTCTTGGACATGTAACAGATCCATATGGAAATAAAGAGTCCAAGATTAAATCACCGGTCAAAGGAGTAATTTATGGACATAATAATATACCATTGCTTCACCTGGGAGATGCCTTGTTTCATGTTGGTTTTGAAGATACAGAAGAAGAATAAGATTAAAAAAAACCTTCACTCAATTAACCTTATGTTAACTGAGTGAAGGTTTTAATTTGTGCAAACTTCTATCTAATTAAATTTACGTGTCCCGTAAATTTCTCAAAGTTGGATTCTACGGTTTGGTCCATTTTGATTTTCCAAACATAAGTACCCATTGGAGATTTTGTCCCGTTATGCGTTCCGTCCCACCAGTCATTGATAGACGTGGATTCAAAGATTAATTCTCCCCATCTATTGAATATTAAGAATTCATATCCATCAGGATTAACCCCTAAAAGAGATGGTCCGAAAAAGTCGTTGATTCCATCACCATCTGGTGTAAATGTATTGGGTACATAAAGAATAAACTCATCCTTGATTTCTACATCTTTACAAATGGTGTCGCTACAACCTTCATCATTGATTGCTATTAAACAGGTCGTATATTGTCCGCCATAATTATTAGGATAATAGATACTTGGGTTTTCTTCATTACTTAGGCTAGGAGAAACTGAATCACCAAATGACCATATATAAGTGTCCGCACCAAAACTTTCGTTCTCATAGGTTATTTCATTATTTATCAAACTTCCCACTTCTGGAGAGAAAGAAAAGTCAGCTACTGGTATGTCATAAGCTTCAATCGAATCAACATATGTCAATGTAGTTGCACAACCGTTTATGTCTGTTACGGTATAACTTACGTCATAGACACCAGGAGTAGAGTAGATATGATTAATACTACCACAATCGGTTGAAACTACACCGTCACCAAAGTTCCACAAACAACTTACACCTGCAATAGGGCTGTTGTCAGTAAATGAAACGTTTATTGGAGAACATCCATAATTATTAACTAATACAAAATCTACTGTAGGAGGCGTAGCAACCGTTATTGTGACATAAGCAGTGTCTGAAGGTGAAGTACAACCATCTTCTGCATATACTGCGTAAGTAGTCGTCACCGCAGGAGTTACATCCTGATTCATTCCGTTTACACCATTATCCCAAATGTAGGTATATCCTAGTGGGTTTCCATTAGCATCACCGCCTGTAGCAAATGAAGATATAGAAGCTGTTTGACCTGGACAGATAATTACATCTGAAAAAGCAGTTACGTCTATCGCAGTATTTACGACTATTTGAATTTGATCAGTTGTTGAACATCCATTCTCATCTGTTACTGTTACTTCGTATGTGGCAGTAGTGGCAGGAGTTACTGCCTGATTTTGTCCTGCACCTAACCCTGCATTCCATGAGTAACTCAACACTCCTGTACCTCCAGAACCAATACCCGTAAGGTTGCTAATTTCACCGATACTTAGCAAAACTGCATCAGCCGTAGCATCTACAGTAAGTACAGTAGGAGAACTTACTGTTGCAGTAGTTGAATTTGTACATCCATTGGCGTCTTGAACATGAACAGTGTAAGTACCGCTAATAAGATTAGTGAAATTACTATTGGCTTGAAAGTTAATTCCATCAATGCTATAAGTTAAAGCTCCAATTCCTGCCGCATTAGCAATACTTATAGAGCCATCTGATGCACCAAAGCAACTAGGTTGAACGGTTGTAATAGTACCTGTATTAATCGGCAATGGTTCTTCTACTGTATAATTCAAACTGTCTATCACACATCCGTTGGCATCCGTAATGGTTAAGTTGTAAATACCTGCGGGAACATTGGATGCTTGAAATTGATTATTCAATGCTAATCCACTCCAATCATATGTGTAGGTAGGTGTTCCTCCAGCAACTGTTGCTGTGACTACACCATCATCAATACCATTACAACTTGTACTGTCTATATCCATATTAAGCGTAAGTGGAGTAGGCTCATTCACTGTCACAACCATTGAAGATTGGCATCCGTTAGCGTCTTCTGTAATCACATCGTAATCTCCTTGACAAATATTAATAAAGTTGGTTCCTGCTTGGAAAGATACACCATTGTCTACTGAATAAGTATAAATGCCATTTCCTCCTGCAACACTAGATAGCGTTATTTCACCATCACAAGCTCCATTACAAAGAGGAGATACGGTAACAGTATCGAAAACAATAGAATCAGGCTGAATCAGTATTACGTTAATGGTGTCAGTACAAAGATTTGCATCTGCTACCACTATTTGGTAATTTCCTTCGCTTAGTCCAGTGAAAGCATTACCTGCATGCGCAACACCTCCATCCAATTCGTAAGTTATTCCACCTGCAGTTGAAACAGCATCTACAGTGATTGATCCATCTGTAAATGAAAAACAAGTTGGGTTGATCATGGTAGTGTCATTTACTGTTAAAGTACCGTTGTCAATTACTGTAACTAAAGTAGTATCTGTACATCCCAAATCATCCATTACAACAACGCCATAGTCTCCAGTACCTAAGTTTTGTAATAAATTAGACGCTTGATAAGTAGCGCCACTATCTTGACTATACTGAATGGTACCAAACGCGTTAGTAACATTATCCACATTTATTTCTCCGATGGAAGCAGTACACTCATCATCTGTTATGATAGTTGTGAAAGTAGGAGAGGAGAAAGATAGATTTATTGTATCTCTTGCTTCACAATTAAAAGCATTCAAACTAATAATTTCAAAAGAGTAAACACCAATCGCATCAACCGTAATATCAGAGGTGATGCTATTTACGTCACTGTAAATTACATTTCCTGGCCCTGAGATTAGCGACCATTGATTATCAGGTAAAATAGAGTTAGCATTAAAAGTATAGTCGACAGAACCACATATTGTATCATCTAGGTTAGCATCAACACTAGGTGGTTGAAAGAACACAATTTCTACTTCTGCTGTGTCCGGACACCCCGCGCCATTGTCTTCCGTCCAGAAGAAAGTGTAAGCACCATAATCAGTGCCAATATTGACATTAGAATTAGGATCTGTAAGGTTAGTTATTGTTGCGGTGCCAGGACCTACTGTAAGTAAATCTAACCAATTTCCGGTGGCATTTGCAATAGTTGGAATTGCCTGAAGTGTATAATCACTTCCACAAAGAGTATCAGGTAATCCAGCATCAGTTACTAATGGATTCAATGGTCCATCAATGGTGTAAGTTTCGGTAACGATACATCCGTTACCATCCGTTATTTCCAAAGTGTAGTCACCAGGATTTAATCCACCTACTGAATCAATGGTAGCACTTCCCGCATTGACATCCCAAAGGAAAGTAAATGGTGCAGTACCACCATCTAATGTAGTAGAAATACTACCATCATTGGTAGCATAGCAAGTAGCATTTACAATAACAGTATCCATAACATATAGACTGTCAGGTTGTCCAATGCCAATAGAGGTTTGGTGCATACAGCCATTGTTGTCCGTAATCTCTACACTGTAGTTGCCTTCTGGAATTGCGTTGACAGTACTAGTATTTACATTGTTTTCTGTTAAAATCACAGCGCTAGTAGCGTCATCAGTCCAAACAAAGTCAAATGGTGCTGTACCATTGGATACATCTGCTGTAATAAAACCATCATTACTTCCATAGCAACTTACCGATTGTTGGTCAGACACATATACAAAAGGAGAAGTGCCTGCAGATACGTTGACATAAGCAGTATCTAAACAACC
Organism: uncultured Flavobacteriales bacterium; assembly: GCA_913064955.1. Taxonomy (GTDB): domain Bacteria; phylum Bacteroidota; class Bacteroidia; order Flavobacteriales_D; family Parvicellaceae; genus Parvicella. Next base: position 1,960 of record CAJYBK010000074.1, on the reverse strand, counting down.
AGTAATTTGATCAGTCACAATTACTTGATAGTTTCCTGCAAAAAGAGTTGTAGCTGGATTAGTTGTTTGTGTGTTAGGGTCATTCCATTGATATCCGTATGTTCCCGAACCATTAGAAACATTGGCAGTAGCGGTTCCGTCATTTCCACAAGATACACCAGTTGAAACGGTTGTAATATTTGGTATGCCGTTTACTGTAATAGTAAAGTTTTCGGTAGCGCTACATACACCGTATTCACTCACTGCTGTTACTAGATAGTCAGTTGTAGCAGGGGGGTTAAATATAACTACAGAACCTGTATCTATATTAATGCCAAAATTGGGAGACCAAACCAAAGAGTCAACATTGGATGTTGCTGTAATAGTGGTGTTTTCTCCTTCACAATAAGCCATTACTCCTGCAACAGAAACAGTTGGTAAATCATCCACTATTAAAACAATTTGAACTAGACCTGACCAACCACAACAATCTGTTCTACCTTCCAGAGTGATATCGTAGATACCAGGAGTGTTAAACGTTAAATTCGGTAAGTTCATTGCGTCATAATTGTTTGGAACTATTGCTCCTCCAAAATCCCAATTAAACTCTACAAAATTTGCTGCAGTGGTATAAAAGTCAGCTGAACTACCCACACAAACTACAAAAGTATCTACCGCTAATTGTAATGCTGTTGTATTGATATCTGGATCTGTTACACCATCTAAGGTGATGTTTATAAAACCAATATATGTATTAGCGCCATAATCAATGTCTTTTCTTCCTAGACCAGCATATTGAGTTGTAACATTAGTACCAACTGATGATGTTGGTATAGAACTAACCCCTAATCCCCATGCAGCACTAGCACCTGATGAAAAGTCTATATCTACATTGGTACAGGACTTATTTTCTACGAAAATTTCAGGTTGTGCACCTAAGTTAAAATTGTAATCATTACTCGCTACTGCAGTTCCGCTTAGATAAATTTGCATAGATTCTCCGGGAGATCCATTTCCACCTGCTCCGCCATTTCCACCTGCTCCGCCATTTCCACCATTGCCTCCACAGCCTACTTCGCTATTATATGTGGAACCAGCTCCACCGTTTCCACCGTTTCCACCGTTTCCACCTGTTCCACCTGTTCCACCATTTCCTGCATTTCCAGATGTTAAATTTGATTGAACGAAATTTCCATTTGCACCATTTAAATAACTATAAACAGCATAACTTGATCCTCCTGAAGAACCACCGGTTCCTGCGAAACCTCCTTGGCCTCCGCCACCGCCACCCCCACCGCCACATCCTTTGCCATCAACACAGAATAAACCACCTTCACCAGCGCCACTCCCACCGCCCCCACCACCAAAACCGGATGAAACGTTACCTGTGCCACCATCACCGCCATAAGTAGTGCCAAGCAGTGCATACAAGGCTGTATTTGATGATATAGATAAAAGTTGGCCATTGGCTGGCGCAAAACTTCGGGGACAAAAGTTGAATCCCACCAGACATACAGAGCCAAGCATAGGGTCGCCACTACAGGCAATGGCAGGCTTACCACCCATTACTGTTAGTCCTGCAATTAAAAGTGGCGCAAGTTTTTTTGATTTTTTTAATTTCATCTAACATCTCCTGTTATTGACTACCGCCAGTTACTCAGACTACAACAGCGGCACGTATTACCATATAATTATCGTGATTATACAGCCTGTTCTCGAAATAATACTATAAGGATTTGGTTAGCAGCTTATCCAACTGATCAGCAAAAGCTTTACGGTCAGTGTTATTAAGCGCCGGTGGCCCACCGGTATCCACACCACTAGAACGCAGCGACTCCATAAAGTCACGCATATTTAAACGCGCTTTGATATTGGCTTTGGTGTACAACTCACCGCGCGGATTAAGTGCGGTCGCACCCTTGTCGATGGCTTCGTCGGCCAGGGGGATATCTGCGGTGATAACCAGATCCCCTGCTTCCAG
>CAJYBK010000073.1 GCA_913064955.1 uncultured Flavobacteriales bacterium | reverse complement strand
AATTCTATGAGTGATCGCCATCCAGATCACGGAAGAGGCGGAGACCTTGTATCCAGAGCTTGTTTTCTAGCAGGACTGGTTAAATTTGAGACTACTTACGACAACAAACTCCAAAGCCCTCATAGACCAGTCAATGTTTTCAGATACATTCAAGACAGGTGGCTAGAGCCTGATTTTGTGGTTGACATTACAGAACAAATGGAAGGGAAAGTGGCAAGCATTAAGGCTTTTAGTTCTCAATTTTATGACCCTAATAGCAAAGAACCAACCACACCAATTTCAGGATCAGATTTTTTTGACTTTTTATACGGAAGAGCTCTTCAATATGGCAGAATCATTAACACCAAGTATGGAGAAGGCTTTAATGTGGAGCGCTCCATAGGCGTTACAGATATTACTGAACTTCTTTAATCAAATACACGTATCCAAGATACAGATATTGATTAAAATGTCGCAAATAAAAGATAATTGTACTGCTTCGTAAAAGAAACTCTTAAATCAATTAACTTTGTATTCAAATAATATTTTTATGAAACAATTACTTATCGTACTACTTGCATTCACTATTCTTTCTTGTCAAACAGAGGAAGGAAAAACTGAAGGTGAAGCAACTAACAATAGTTTGGACAATGCAGAAATATCTAAACTGAAAGAAGAGAACATGGATTTAAAGCATCAAATTTTGGTGAAAGATTCTATGTACAATTACTATGCTGCCTATATGAACGATATTAAGGCAAACTTGGATTTAATTCAAGGCAAACAAAAAACGATTTTTGACAAACAAGCCAATCCGGAAATGCTTTCTGCTGAAGATCCTAATTTAATTTTGGACATCGAGAACTTAGGTAAGTTGCTAAATGACAATAAGTCAAAAATAGCCAAACTTAAAGCGGAAATAAAAAACAACAACACTCAAATGGGAGCATTTGAAGAAATGATTATCACATTATCAGAGGAGGTTGAGGCTAAAAACATGGAAATCTATCAATTACAACAGGACCTAGAAAATGTAGATGCTGCATTTGGAGAATTGTTTGTAGCATTTCAAGAAAAATCTGCAGATTTGGAAAACGTTACACTTGCTCTTAATACTGCATTTTATGCTTACGGAACTAAAAAAGAATTAATCAACAATAAAGTAATCACTACAGAAGGTGGTGTTTTAGGAATTGGAAAAAACAATGAATTGGCACCAGACTTTAACAAAGATTACTTTACAGAAGTGAACATTAAAGACTTGAATGAAATTCCTTTAGGTTTTGCAAAAGTGGAATTAACAACTAATCACCCAACTTCCTCTTATGAATTAGTAGGAAGTGACAACATTGAAAAAATAGTAATCAAAGACCCTAAGGCATTCTGGAGCATTTCCAAATACCTTGTGATGGTTGTTAAATAAGGCGATGGAATTTCTAGACAAATGTTGGTTTAGAATATCTAAATTCTATAGAAAATGGCGCAAGACCTCATGGGTTCTTTGCGCCATTTTGGTTTTGTTCATACTATTCAACAAACCTATTCTTAGAGGTGCTGGACAATTCCTTATAAAAGAAATGCCTCTCGAAAAAGCAGACGCCATTTTTGTTTTAGGAGGTAACATCTACGACAGACCTTTGGCTGCTAAGCAACTTTATGAAGATGGATGGAGTGATAAAATCATTCCGCTTGGTGCTAATTACGGTATGGATCAATTAGTATGGAATTCAGGTAATGAAGACAAATGCATTCCAGACGCTTTGTTAATGCAAGAATTCCTTGAACTAAACAATGTGCCTTCAGAAGTAATCATTCCTTTACCCAAAGGCACCAGTACTAAAGAAGAAAGTGACGCCATTCTAAAACACTCCATAGAAAACAACTATAAGACAGTAATTGTTGTTTCCGACTATTTTCATTTGAGAAGGATAAATAACGTATTTACGGCAAAGTTTGCAGCAGAAGGAATCAAAGTAATTTTAAGAGGAGCCAAAAGCAGTGTTTACAATGAAGATACTTGGTGGGGAAGTGAACAAGGCTTGATTATGGTGAACAATGAATACATCAAATTGATGTATTATACCTTGAAGGGATATTAAAGATAAACATTTATCCAAAAAATAAATATCTAGTCATTAATAACAGGACTCAACCATCTTTCCATTTTCTCATTGGTCATGCCTTTTCTTTCTGCCAAATCATGCACTTGATCTAGATTTATTCTTCCCACTCCAAAGTACTTGCTTTGAGGATGAGAAAAGTACCAGCCACTAACACTTGCCGCAGGCAACATAGCTTGAGACTCAGTCAATGAGACTCCAGTAGATTTCGTGGCCTCCAACAATTCAAACAAAGCAGGTTTCTCCGTGTGATCTGGACATGCTGGGTAGCCAGGCGCGGGTCTTATTCCTTGGTATTTTTCTTTGATTAAATCTTCATTGTCTAATGATTCATTTTTTGAATAACCCCAGAATTTTGTTCTAACTTCTTTGTGTAAGAATTCGGCAAAAGCCTCTGCTAATCTATCTGCCAATGACTTTAAGAGTATAGCATTGTAATCATCGTGATCTTTTTCAAACGCTTTTACTCTGGCTTCCATATTCAATCCTGCCGTTACCACAAAAGCACCTATATAATCTTGTTTGCCGCTTTCTCTGGGTGCAATAAAATCCGCCAAAGAAAAGTTTGGTTGACTTTTTGCCTTTTTAGTTTGTTGCCTCAAGTGATGCAATTTAGCAATTACTTCATCATTGTTTTCTGGATTGAATACTTCAATTGAATCATCCTCAATTGTATTAGCTGGGAAAATACCAAGAGTTGCATTAGCAGTCAACCAATTTTCTTTGATGATTTTCTCGAGCATAACCTGGGCATCTTCAAATAACTTTGTCGCTTCCGTTCCAACAACCTCATCTGTCAATATATTTGGATACCTACCGTGGAGTTCCCAAGTTTGAAAAAATGGCGTCCAATCTATGAAAGGCACCAACTTCGATAGATCCTGGTTTTCGATTACTTTTATTCCTTTTAAATCTGGTTCTAGCACCACGTGATTAGACCAGTCTATTTGAACCTTATTTTTCCTTGCTTCTTCTATAGGGATTAATACTTTTTGACCTTTTTTCTTTTCGTGCATTTCTCTCACTTGCTCATACTCCTTTTGAATATCAGCTACGAAACTACTTTTATGATCTCCCAACAACTTTTCCACTACCGTAACACTTCTAGAGGCATCTAAAACGTGAACAGCTTGATCGTTGGATAAATGTTGATCAATTTTTACAGCAGTATGCACTCTTGATGTAGTTGCCCCTCCAATTAATAATGGAATACTCAACCCAGCCTTTTCCATTTCCTTGGCTACATCTACCATTTCATCTAGTGAGGGTGTAATTAATCCACTTAACCCTATTATATCAGCATTTTCTTCTTTGGCTCTTTTAATAATCACATCAGCAGGAACCATCACTCCTAAGTCTATCACTTGGTAGTTATTACACCCAAGGACAACGCCAACAATATTTTTTCCAATATCGTGCACATCACCTTTAACAGTAGCCATAATTACCTTACCAGCGAAGGAAGATTCGCCACCTTTTTCTGCCTCAATAAACGGCATTAAATAAGCCACTGCTTTCTTCATTACCCTAGCAGATTTTACTACTTGAGGTAAAAACATTTTACCACTACCAAATAAATCTCCTACTACATTCATCCCATTCATCAAATGTCCTTCAATCACATGAATGGGTGCTTCTGACTCTTGTCTTGCAATTTCAACGTCTTCCTCAATAAACTCAGACAAACCCTTAACCAAGGAATGAGTTATTCTATCTTGAAGAGGTTGCTCTCTCCACTTTGTATCTTTCTCTTGTTTTTTAGCTCCACCTTTAACAGATTCGGCCAACTCCAATAATCTTTCAGTTGCGTCATCTCTTCTGTTTAACAAAACATCTTCCACACAATCCAACAATTCCTTAGGAATATCAGAATATACCTCTAGCATAGCAGGGTTTACTATACCCATATCCATTCCTTCATTTACAGCATGGTACAAAAACGCACTATGCATTGCTTCCCTTACGACATCATTACCACGAAATGAAAAAGAAACATTACTAACTCCTCCGCTTACATGAGCACCTGGCAGATTTTCTCGAATCCATCTTGTCGCCAAGAAAAAATCCATGGCATTGTTGTTATGCTCTTCAATTCCAGTAGCAACAGGAAATATATTAGGATCGAAAATAATGTCTTGTGGAGGAAACCCAACCTCATCAACCAAAATTCGGTAAGAACGCTCACACATTTGAATTCTCTTTTCATACGAATCGGCTTGACCGTCTTCATCAAATGCCATTACAATAACTGCTGCACCATATTGTAATATTTTGTTTGCTTGATATTTGAAATTTTCTTCTCCTTCTTTTAAACTGATTGAATTTACAACGCATTTGCCCTGCACACATTTCAATCCGGCCTCAATAATTTCCCACTTAGACGAGTCAATCATTACAGGGACTCTAGATATATCTGGTTCAGCAGCAATAAGATTTAAAAATGTCCTCATGGCATCAACGCCATCCAACATTCCTTCATCCATGTTAATGTCAATGATTTGTGCACCACCATCCACTTGGTCTCTTGCTACTTGTAAAGCTTCGTCAAAACTACCTTCTTTTATTAATCTTAAAAATTTCCTCGACCCGGTAACATTAGTTCTTTCTCCAATATTAATAAAATTTGATTCCGGTGTAACCACTAATGGCTCTAGACCGCTAAGTTTCATAAATGGAATCTCACTCCATTTGTATTGATATTTTCCTTGGTAATCAGGGTGTAAACTCATGACAAAGTATTTTAAGCATGCAAAAATACATTACGAAATATTGAATATCTCATGATTAATAAAAAAGAATACAAATTAAATTAAAAATCTAACTTTGTATCAATGACACACGAAGCATCCATTCTAAATGACAGCTTGCCAAAAGGCAGAAAATCTGGACATATTAAAGTCCTTGATAAAGAAATAGAATTTTACGATGAAGAAACATTAATAATTAGTCTTCCGCTAGCAAGATTAAAAATTTCTCAAGGTGGAACAGGCAATAGATATGTATATTTTACTCATGAAGACTATCCTGGGTGGACAATTTCTACTGATGACAAGAAAGTTTTAAAATATGATGCTATCAAAAGAGATGATAGTCGTAAAAAATCTGTTTCAAAAATTAAAAACAACAGACGCATACTAAAACTCTCCATCCTATCGATGGTTGGCATTGTGATCAGTTCTTTAGTACTTTTTTACATTTTTAGAGGTGCCATTGTAGAAAGCGTAGCTCATCAAGTTCCTGTGACATGGGAACAAGAAATTTCTGGCTCAATGTTAGAGAGTGCCCTTGTTGGAAAAACTGTAGTAGATGACCCAAAATTGGTTGCCGAATTAGATAAAATAACGGCTCCGTTAGTGGCAAATGTGAACAATAAGGATTTCAAGTTTAGTTTCACCATAGTAGAAGACGAAACATTGAATGCTTATGCTCTTCCAGGAGGCGCAATTGTAATACACTCAGGACTAATTGCAAAGGCTGATCATGTGAATGAAGTTGCAGGAGTTTTAGCTCATGAAATTTCACACGTAACGCGCAGACATCACATCCGGGGAATAGTTGACAAACTTGGATTTTTTGTATTGTTGCGCGCATTTCTTGGAGATGCAGCAGGAATCGGAACAGAACTAGCTGTCATCGGAAGTAGTTTGGAGGCTTTAAGATATAGTCGAGACTATGAGTTAGAGGCAGATGAAAGCGGCTGGGAATTGATGCTCAGAGCCAATCTTGATCCTAATGGAATGATTGCTTTTTTCGAACAACTACAACACGAACATGGCGACATGCCTTCTGAAGCAAGTTTTTTAAGTACGCATCCTGCAACAGAAGAAAGAATAGAAAAACTTAAAGCAAAAGCACAAAACAAGACAGACTATTCGTCTATCGATATTGACTTTGAGAAATTTCAAACTGATCTTGATGTGTTTTTTGAAAGCAAATGATTTCTTAAATCAAACAATTCTAACTCAACTTTTTTAACTTACTTTTGTGCTTTGTTATTATTACAATGGATACAGCTACAATCAATACAGAAGAAGTTAACTTCAGAAAATTAGAAAAATCATTGAGATACAATACATGGACAGCCATGGATGATTTCAAGATGATCGAAAACGGTGACAAGGTGATGGTTTGTCTATCCGGAGGAAAAGATAGTTATACCATGCTGGAAATTCTTCTTCACTTTGAGAAATACACGGACATTGATTTTGAAATTGTTGCGGTAAACTTAGATCAAAAGCAACCTGGTTTTCCAGAGGAGGTTTTACCAAAATATTTAACAGAAAAAGGAGTTCCTTTTGAAATAATAGAACGCGACACATACAGTATTGTCGTTGACAAAACACCCGAAGGGAAAAGCACTTGCAGTCTTTGTTCAAGATTGAGAAGAGGAACCCTCTATGAGAAAGCTGCGGAATTAGGGTGTAATAAAATCGCCTTAGGTCATCATAGAGAAGACATCATTGAAACGTTTTTCTTGAATTTATTCTTCTCCGGTAAAATGGAAGCGATGCCTCCTAAATACATCACGGATGATGAACAATTTGTAGTGATCAGACCTTTGGCATATTGTAAGGAAGAGGAAATCGCAATTTATTCTCAAATGCAAAACCACCCAATAATACCTTGCAACCTATGTGGCTCTCAACCTAATCTACAAAGACAAGTAATTAAAGGAATGCTAAACACCTGGGAAGAGAAATACCCCAATCGTAAGGCAATCATTTACAATGCCTTAAGAAACGTTTCTCCAACTCACTTGTTAGATCCGCAACTGTATGACTTTGTAAATCTTCAATCACTTTTATCTTCAGACAAAGAAGTAAAAGGTGAAGATATAGAAAAGTACTTCTAAATAATTCAATTAGAATTTAAAGGAATATTGGAAAATCAATGTTCTAGGAGGCATTACATTTCCCGGCCTTGATGAATACTCTCTATTGAGTGCATTATTCATTAAGATAGCAACTTTAGAAGTTTTGGAAGCCTGAAAACTTAACCTTAAATCAAGAATCATATCTCCAACTCTTCTTGCATTTCTATAGTCTTTATAACCAGGCAAAATAATACTTCCTAAGAAAGGAGAAACAAATGTCTCATCAACGTTCTCTTGGAAGCTATTATACCTAGTACTAACACCAAAAGACACTTTTTTATAATCCAACTGCACATCCGCCTTAAACAAATGCTGACTTCTATACTTCAATACTGTAGATGAATCACTAAATGTTTCTAAATACACTGAATCAGGCTCTCCAGCTGATCTTGGATCTATATACGTGTATCCTATTAAAGTAGTGATATTAATTGGCCCTATTTCTCCCGTACCCATTAAAGATATCTCACCACCTTTAATTAATGCATTCTCTACGTTTTTGGATTGAGCGCCAAAATTATCTAAAGTCAAAACACCTGGTGGGTTATCAAAATCCCAAGGTTTTCCGTTTGGCTCGTAAAACCCAAAAGTAAACTCCATCATATTAGTATATCCAGTCACAAAACCGGCTAAATCTAAATAACCTTTAAAGTTACCAATTTGAATTCCTTGCTTCACGCCAACTTCTGCACTCCAACCAGACTCAGCATTTACACTTGGGTTAGGAAAGATATTTAAACCTCCAACAGCCGTTCTAACGTATCTTTCTGCAATAGTTGGAAACCTATAACCCTCACCGTATGAAGCCCTAAGAAAAGTATATTTAGCAGCTTCAAATGTAGTCCCAAATCGCATTACAGGCTTAAAATTCAAGGTGTCCTTAAATAACCTATTATACTCCTTAGTTTGAGTGGAGTCAATTTTATAATACTCCACACGCATACCTGCGGAGAAAGTAAATCTACCTGCTTTTTTATCTGCTTGTAAAAAACCTGCAGTATTGTTAGCAAAGTGATCTCCGTATAACTCAGAACTTACAGTAGAATAATTATTCATCATACCAATGGTAGTTGTCAAATCTTTTTTCCAATGTTTTTGAAATTGATACTCCGCATAGTAAAGGTTTGCTGTTGATGCTTGATTAGTAGAGTTTTGATTTATCGTATTGAACCATCTACCTCTTAAACTATGCTTGTTCCCTGAAGAATCATAATATGTAATATAAGGATCTATATTAGTTCTGTATGAATAGAACTCACTTAACGTAGTGGTTGCGGTATCGGTAAGTCCTTGCGGATAATAAACACTATCAGCATTTTGCCATAAAAAGAAAATGGCTCCTTTCGCTTGATTGTGATTTCCATTTAAACCAACACTTAAACCGTCTATTTTCTTTGAACGATATCGGGTGTTGAAATTTAACCTTCCTCTGTGTTCATCTTCACCCAATCTATAACCTAAATCGGTTGTGTAATTACCTCCAACCACTAGGTCAAAATTCTCTTTGATTCTTCTAGAATGAAGGAAATTTGCTGCGACATAATAATTAGTATTTGGATTCCAATTTTTTGCTGTTCTATCCAAGATACTATCACCACCATTTACTGAAGTCCCCATTTGAGTTCCAGTAGAAGGCAAATAGATCCCGTTAGACACATTTACTTTTGTCATTGGCTCTGCTCTGGGAAAAGCGGTTCTAATGTTTACAATACCATTTAATGCGCTTGAACCGTACAAAACAGAAGACGCTCCCTTGATTACTTCTATTTGCTCCGTATTTTCTAACGGTATAGATGTCCATTTTATGTCTCCTGCATCAGCAGTAAGCATTGGCAAGTCATCTACCATAAGTAACACTCTACTTCCTGACCCATAACTAAATCCACTTCCTCCACGAATACTTACTTGGTTTTCATTGATTTGAACACCTGGACATTGATCAATAATATCTTCTGGTGTAACAACTGCTTTATTGTCAATTAACTCAGGCTTAATGACGTTCATAGATACTGCCACCTCTCCCAGCTTTTGTTCAAACTTACTTGCAGAGATAACAACATCATTCAATTGATTTCCTTCAGAAAGCTCCACATTGAGAAACACAGTTTCTCCTTCCGTGATTACTACTTTTCTCACAACATCTTCGTACCCAACAAATCTAAAAGTAACTATATGTTCCCCTTCGCTGGTTTTGATAGAATAAGAACCATTAAAATCAACTGCGGCTCCATTACCATCTTCTAGAATAACATTGGCTCCAATTAAATCTTCTTTGGTTTTTTTATCGGTTACCTTGCCTTTAATATAGGCACTTTGACTAAATATCAATAAGGAAAATAAGGTGCAAAAAGTCGTAAATATTATCTTCATAAAGGTCTGTTTTGAATACCTAAATTAGAAAATACTATTCACAAAAGTTAAAAAAATATAAAATTTCGACAGATGCGTATTATCACCCGATAACTTTTAACATTCGGATTTTATGGTTAAAAGTCTCAATAACAAGACTTTTAACCTTTTTTGTATTTGTAAGAAATATTATTCAACTCATCTTTTACTTTCACTCCATTTTTATAGACCAAATGTTGAATCAAATTCTTCCCTTTTGCATCCCAGGTTTTTACATCTCCATGCTTCAGTCCGTTTTTATAATGAACCTCCCCATTTAATTTACCTCTTCTTGTATATGTCTTGGAGACACCGTCTAGTTTTCCTTTATTATTGTACGAATTTTCGTATGCAACTACCTTACCTCCTGGATAATAATACTTCCAACTCCCAGTTTGGCGACCTCTGTTGTAACTACCTTCACTTACTAATTTTCCATCTACTTCACTATAGGACTTCCATGAGCCTTGCTTATAACTTTGCTCTTCAATCTGAGTAAAAACATATGTTGACTCCTCCCCTTTGGTGCTTAAGATTTTAAAATTTCCATCATCCTTCAGTTTTCCTTTGGAGGTATAAAACTTCCAATTTCCAACTTTCATATCTCGCTCGTAATTTCCTTCGTAATTCATTTTTCCATTTGGAAACCATCCAGTCCACCTTGCGGTCATCTTTCCTTGATCAAAACTCCCCATGTCTTTTTCTTGACCATTTTCATACCAAGAAGTCCATGCACCGTGTTGCTTTCCTTTATCATATGAACCAGACATTAAATCCCCTCCATTTTCGTAGTAAGTGTTCCAAATTCCATCTTTTTCATCATCCCTGTAACTCCCTTCTCTCCATAACTGACCATTTCCATAATAAAACTGCCAAGCCCCATCTTTTTTACCTGACTTATAATCTCCTTCATAGTACAATTGACCAGTTGGATAATAATATTGCCAATGTCCTTCTTGCAAATCATTTTTGAACTCACCAGTCATATCTATTTGACCGTTCTCAAAGTAGTAGGTCCAAAGACCATCTTTTAAATCATCCAAATATGCTCCTTTAATGGACAGGGTATCATTTGGCATGTAATCCTCAAAAGGTCCATGTTTCATTCCTTCTAAATAACTTATACGCTGATGGACTCTATCTGTATTCAAGAAATAATGAACCCAATCCCCCGACTTTAACCCATCTACATACTCACCTTCTATTTTCTTTCTTCCATTAGGGTTCCACTCTGCGTATTTACCATTTCTTAGACCGTTCTTAAAGGTAGTTTCCAACTTTGGCTTTCCAGAATAGAAAGTTTCCTTAATAACACCGTTACCGTTCAAAACTTGATGAACACTATCTCTAGTATAGAAATCCAATAGATAAGCTGTAGTATCATTAGGTTTATAATTATATACTTCCCATGGCTTGCCATCTTCGTAATAGGTTTTCCATTTACCAATCTTAACAGGAGGTAAAAACTCTATGACATTCCAATATTTTGACGTTGTATCTCTAATACTATCTGGGATACTATTATACATACCTTCTTCAGCCACGAGACCATTATCATAATAAACTCTAGAAATACTGTCCGGCACACCTAAATAAAAATAGCCAACAAATTTTTTAACATGATTTGGATGATACTGAATGACCTGACCATTGTATTTACCCGCATAGAAATTTGCAACCTCTTCAAAATAACCATCTTTAAAATAATACTTCCACTTACCATATTGCTCTCCAACACCTCCAAAGCCATATACTTTTAAATAACCCTCACTTCTTTTATGTGAACTATCCTTATCCCAATATGTAACCTTCTTTTCCAGGTCCAACAATCCATTCACTGTTTGTTCAGGTTGTGACCAAACACTAATTGTGCTTATAAAAAGTAAAATAAATACAAAGTTTCTCATGTGTCAAAAATAGATATGAATGCAACTACTATTCCCATTTTAAAGTAAAGTATTCAACATACCTCTCTGAATAGGAAGATTGCTCCTAAACTTATAACTCATTTTAAAGAAAAGGTTACCAATAACAAATTAACTACGAAGCAAGTTCCTTTGTCCAGCATCTTTTGCGCTTATGTTGAATGTGGTCATAGTTTTTCCAATTCTGAATTGCTTTGGAATTTGTTTCGAAAATACCAGTAGTCTCCACATCTGTCACTCCATGTTCTAGCATTACTTTTTGCAATTCATTTATTAAAATTGCAGCAACACCTTTGCCTTGGTATTCAGGTAAAATTCCTGTCAACATTAAGTCTACCACCTTTGGCTTTTTCAAAGCTTTCCTTAGGTGCCACCATCCAAAAGGAAAGATTTTACCTTTCGCTTTTTGCAATGCCTCAGACAATGAAGGTAATCCAATGATAAATGCCACCAACTTGTCATTTTCATCAAAAACTAACTTGACAAATTTTGGATTCATTAAAGTTAAATATCTTTTAATGTAGTAATCAACCATCTCTTCATTTAACGGCACCACACTGAACAGTTCACCGAAAGCGGTATTCAATAATGCAAATAAATCTTTAGCAAATGGCTCCAACTCCTTAGTGGAGTTATAGTGCCCTACTCGCAATTTATTTCTAGTAATTATCATATCAGAAACACGTTGGGCTTTAGCGGGAATCTCCTTTATAAAAAGTCTAAACTCAATCCAATCAATGTTTTTCTCATATCCTAACCTTGTCATTTGGTCCTTGTAATAAGGCAAATGATATTCCGAAGCTGCACTAGGTAAATGACTGTGACCTTCTATCATCATACCTTGATGATCTAAATTTGTATAACCTAAAGGACCTTGTACAGTTTTCATACCTTGTTCTAGCAACCATTTTTCTGCTACTTCAAACAAAGCATCCACCACTTCATTGTCATCAATAAATTCGGATCTAGTAAACCTTCCTATATTCTCTCCAGTCTTTTGAAGTGCCAATTGATTTACTATTGCTCCTATTCTACCTGCAACCTTACCGTCCTTATAGGCCAACCAATATTTCGAAGCACAAAATTTAAATGCAGGGTTGTATTCTCTTTGCAAAGCCTTAACCTCATCATTAATGATTGGGGGGACCCAGTACTTATTATCTTTATATAGGTCAAACTGAAACCTTACAAAATTTTTGTAATCGTCCGAAGTGGAGACTTCTTTAATCGTAATTGCCATTGTTGAATACGTGAATTTGGCGCAAAATTATGAATTCGTAAAAACTAAATGAAGTATTTCAATAAATAATGAATAAAACACCATACAAAATTTCAATTTTTCAACCAAATGACTTTTTGTCTTTAAAAAGCTTCAAAAACTGACTTTTTGACCTGGCTATCAATTACTTACATAGTGTTTTGCGACATTTTTTCAGACTCAATCTAATGGCAAAGCTTTTGAAAGAAACTTTTCAAACATAAAAAAATAAAATCATGAACTTAATAAAAAGACAAGAAAACTTAATCCCATCGGTTTGGGATAATTTCATCGAAAACTCATTGTTTACTCATTCTGTAAACGGACATGCAGACAAAACTACACCCGCAGTAAACCTTTCAGAGGATAATGACAATTACCATATTGAACTTGCAGCGCCAGGTCTATCGAAAGATAAGTTTAATGTAGAGTTAGTTAAAAATAAATTAACCATTTCTGCGGATCAAACCGAAGAAAAGAAGGAAGAAGGCAAGAACTATACACGCATCGAATATGGCTTCAGTTCCTTTACTAGAACTTTTACACTTCCGCAAACTGCAGATTTGAACAAAATTAACGCGACTTACACTGATGGCATATTACACCTAACCGTTGCCAAAAAGGAAGAAGCGAAAGAAAACACAAACAGACTTATAGAAATAAAATAAGCTTACAAATTCTGAAAAAGACCGATTTAAATATAAATCGGTCTTTTTTTTGTCTACAAATTGGAACTGAAATAACTTTTTAAGTTCAAACAATCCTAACTAATTCAATATCAAAACCCATAAAATTCATTAGTTTTGCTACTGAACCATTGAATCACAATAATGAAAGCAGCAGTACTGAACCTTTTGATTTCGGGGTAAGTGTACATCATCTCTCTTTAGATCTTGAACCTTTTGTGGAGCAGGGTATTAGTATTGAAAATGTAGCGTTGAATGTGCTGGGTGTAGAGTATGCAAGTGACAGTGTGCGTGTGGTTTTGACTGAGTTTGTCATGGAAGTGCCCGCCGGGAGGTAGTTTTTTCGGCTGTTCGTTGACGCGAAACGTGACCTTTGCCACTAATGCGAGCTTTTAGAAACAGTGCTGAATACGTCATGTAAACGTGAGCCAATAGCGTTGATAAATGCAATTGTCTATGGACGACAAGGAGTGAAACGATGAATTACAAAGTTCTGGTTGTTGATGATGAAGAGAGTATTCGCTTTACCTTTAACGCTTTTCTGAATGATGAAGGTTACACTGTAGATACTGCCGAAAATCTTGAGGAAGCTTTGGATAAGGTCTGTGCTTCCTCTT
>CAJYBK010000072.1 GCA_913064955.1 uncultured Flavobacteriales bacterium | reverse complement strand
GTCCGTGGGGGCTCGTGGGCCTCGGCTCGCCCGCGCCCGTCCGTGGGCCTCGGGTGGCGTCCCGTTGGGGTTAAGCCATTGCCTTAGCTAGCTGTTCCACGGTTGCAGTCTCTTTCTTCACGGCTGAGCGGATGCGGTTGCCTGCGTTCATCCGTTGTTGGCCCTTGTTTTGGTGGGCGTATTTCGCTACTAGCTCACCCTCCGGGAATCCGCAAAGGATTCCGTCTGCCTTCATCACGGCAGCAGTTAGAACGAGTAGGTTATTTGCGAATTTACTTTTTAGTTCGCTTTTGGTGCTGGTACGAGCATATTGGTCAAATGAGGATTTATGCTTGGTGTAAGTGGCTGATTTGTTTTCAAAATTATTTAGAAATTTATCGATAGCGACTTGAATGGCTCTATCCAGCAGGTCACTCCACTTTGCTCCTTTTTTCATTATGATTTATTTTTTCTTTCGAAAAACATAGTGATTGATAATAAGGAAACTACCTGTAATAGAGTAGGTGTCGTCCAGGATCCAGCCATTAGCTTTCATCTCATTCATGTAATCTACAACTTGGTTGTATCCTAGAAATCCTTTGCTTAAAAGTTCCTTGTCTTTATTCTTTCCAGTGTATAGTGCTATTCTAGACATTCCTTGCGTGTCACGTCCTTCCAGGGTTCTAAACTCATCTTCCATGTTCAGCCTTACTTCGAGTATAGCGTAATCATTTTTCTTGGAATTTTCTGATATTTCTTCAATTCTGTTTTGAGCAGTATTCGCTACTGTAGAAAGAAGTAGTAAGCCGATTATTAAGCTTAGTTTAGTCATCATTTTCATCATCTATAATTTCAATATTTTTTTCAGAATTTACATTCATTGTCGGAGTACCATCTTTTGATTCAAGCATTCCAGTTATACATACCTTTTTTCCGTACAATTCATCTTCAGGTTTGTAGCTGAAATTAGTTCTTGCTTTTGCCCAAATTGTAACAGAAAAAATCTGATTAGGAAATTTCTTGTCCAAATTTAAGAAAGTTGCTCCGGATTTTTCGCTAAATTTTGTAGAAACTACTGTCCCACATACGCAGCTCTTTGTGCCGATGTTGTATTGAGCTTGTACTGTGTTGATTTTTCCTTTGGGTAATTTAGTTGGGTTGATAGGTGAGATTTCACCTTCACTGCCTCTAGTATTGAATAAATCAGTATTAGTATTGGACTCTAGTTTGTTTTCTAATTCATCTTCCAGTGATGGGAAAAAATCTATTCCTGTAAGTTCTTCCACTTTGTCAATACTTGTAGCGTAACTCAATGCTGGATATCCACAATGACCATTCGGCATTACGAAAGCAATTCCTGTTGTGGTATCGCCTGAAACATCAAGTATTATCTTGTAAAATAAACTAGGTATTGTTACTTCATTTTTTCTTCCTTCGTTTTTCATTTTAGGAAGGGTGTCACTTAGAACTGGTCCGGTAATGACGTATACTTCGTTTTGGTATTGAATTACGTAGTCCCTAATTGTGTTTTCGAGCTCTGCCCATTTCTCTCTGTTTAGTTCTGGCAGTTGCGGTGACATATTTGAATAAAAGTAAGATTCGCTAAGCGCTATCTGAGACCATCTAAAATCAGCGGAAGGAGCAAGGTGACCTCTGTCGTAACCGCTATACCAATAATCATCTTTAACTGCCGTGCCAGTAGATACTAGTGAGTCTTCTCTAAAATCGTTGGTTCTTGATACATTACCCATTGTTACATCTGGTAAAACCATATGCATTACCCATCGTGCTTGTTCGTGATTCTCATCGTAGCCCAATTGCATTGCTCTGTGTTTTACGAGTAGAACAGAATCCATAGATTTGGGTTGGCCAATTTTGTCAAGTTGAGAAGAAACGTAGTCTAATTTGAGCAGTTCCCACTTTGAAAGTGCTTCTTCTTTTTGATTATCTAGTGATTTTATGTGCTCTTCAATATCTTTAATATCTTGTTCAATAGATTGACACATTGCATTGTATGAGAGTGTGTTAAAGAGAATTAAAAATGAAAATTTGATAAGTATATTCAATTGGTTGGAATTAGTTGAGTATTGTTTTATGATATGCTTTATACCAAAACCACGCCATCTTTCATCGTGATTTTTCTATCGGCCATATCTGCCAACTGTTCATTGTGTGTGACTATCACAAATGTTTGTGAAGTTTCTTTTCGCAGGTCAAAAAATAATTGATGTAACTCCCTAGCATTTTCGGAATCAAGATTTCCGCTTGGCTCATCAGCTAAAATAAGCTTAGGACTGTTTATTAATGCTCTGGCAACGCTTGCTCTTTGTTGTTCTCCACCTGACATCTCTGCAGGCTTATGATGAAATCTGTGTTCAAGCCCAAGTTTTGTTAATAATTCTTTGGCTCTAATTTCAACTTCTTTTTTATTTCGTTTTCCTATGTAGCCCGGTAAGCAAACATTCTCAAGCGCACTAAACTCAGGCAAAAGATGGTGGAATTGGAATACAAATCCAATGTTTTCATTTCTAAATTTCGAGAGGTCATTTCTTTTTAATGCAGAGATATCTTTGTCTTCAAAAGAAATTATTCCTTCGTCAGCTTGATCTAGAGTGCCGAGGATTTGTAAAAGCGTAGTTTTTCCTGCGCCAGATGCACCAACAATAGAAACAATTTCACCTTTGTCAATAGAAAAATTAACACCACGTAGTACTTCGAGGTCACCGTACTTTTTTCTTATGTTTTCTACTTTTATCACTTTGTCAAAGTTAGTTGAATTTTTCTAAGAAGTCGAGTACAATTTTAAAATGATCGGAAGGAGCATCTTTGTGCGTTAATAAATTTATGTGGTCGTAGTTTTGCTTATTACCATTACGCTTTCCTATTACTTGATATTGCAATTGAGTGGCATTTATCTCATTAGCAAGTAATTTCACGTCTTTAGGATGACCTAATATTTTGTCGCCTTTTCCAGTAATAAAAAGTAAAGGAGGTAATGTGAAATTAAATTTCTCATGATAATTGAATCCATCTTCAGGGTCAACCCATTGCTTTTCTCTTACCCAAATATCAGCCTGTTGATAGTATTTAGTTGGTTCATCTGTGTTGCCCATCTTCATTTTTGCTGCAGGCAAGTATCCGTATTTTTTTACCAAGTAATTTCCATACCAGGTCCAACCAAAGTTAATGGCTATTATTTTCCTTAGGTTTTTGCGGGCTATTCTCCTTTTTGATCCGAAAGTGATAATGGATTTTATGTTTTGATCTCTAAATCTGGCCATGTAGGCTAATATAACTACACCTCCCCAACTATGGCCACCAAGACTAATGTCTGTTTGTCCAGTGATTTCTCTTATTTTATTGATATAAGTAGGTATGTCCCTTGTGATGATTTCATATTGAGAATGGTCAAAATCTCTAGCGATTAATGGTTTGCTTTCTCCTTTACCCAATAAATCACAAATAAACACATCATAACCTTCTTTTACGATAAAGGGTGCAAATCCTTTTCCTGAATTGGAATAAAAAATTTTTCCATCTTCAAAATAGCCATGAACTAAAAACAACACTTTCTTGTTTCCTTCTTTAGTTAATCGGTGAAGGACTGATGTGCCTTGTGGGAATTTAATATCGTACTTTTCGTGATTCATTGGATTGCAAAAGTAATAGCATATTGCAAATAAAAAAGCTTAGATTCTACTTTGTATAACAATTGTGAATTAATCGTTCAAAAAAAATATGAAATAAGGCCGGATAAAATAATTACAAATATTACTTTTGAGGAAACAATAAAATCAGTTATGAATTTACACGAATATCAAGGAAAAGAAATTTTAAAGAGCTATGGCGTTCCTGTGCAAGAAGGAATTGTAGTTGATAACATAGATAATGCTGAAGCTGCTGCTAAAGAGTTAACCGAAAAGACAGGAACTGGATGGTATGTTGTAAAGGCACAAATTCACGCTGGAGGTAGAGGAAAAGGAACATGTGAAGAATCAGGTTCTCACGGTGTTGTTATTGCTAAAGGATTGGGTGAAGTAAATGAAAAAGTAAAAGGTATTCTTGGAAATCACCTTACTACACTTCAAACTAATGGTGTTGGAAAGAAAGTAAATAAAGTTTTAATCGCTGAGGATGTTTATGCTCCTGATTTTGACAAATGTGACGAGTTCTATATGTCAGTTCTTTTAAATAGAGAAACTGGAAGAAATATTATCATGTATTCTACTGAAGGTGGGATGAATATTGAAGATGTTGCAGAAAATACTCCACATTTAATTCATAAAGAAGAGATTGATCCTAAGGTTGGTATTCAAGGTTTTCAATGTAGAAAAATTGCTTTCAATCTAGGATTGACTGGGACTGCAATGAAAAATATGACTAAATTCGTTAAGGCGTTGTACACAGCTTACGAAGGATGTGATGCTTCGATGTTTGAAATTAACCCAGTATTGAAAGATTGCGAAGATAGAATCAAAGCAGTAGATGCTAAAGTAACTTTGGATGACAACGCATTGTATCGTCACCCAAATTATGAAGCAATGAGAGATACTTCAGAAGAGAATCCAATTGATGTAGAAGCTAAAGAAGCAGGATTGAACTATGTTAACCTTGACGGAAACGTTGGTTGTATGGTAAATGGTGCTGGATTGGCAATGTCTACAATGGATATCATTAAGTTGTCTGGTGGAGAGCCTGCTAACTTCCTTGATGTAGGTGGTACAGCAGATGCAGAAAGAGTTGCAAAAGCTTTCAATATTATTTTAAAAGATGAAAACGTTAAAGGTATTTTAGTTAATATCTTCGGTGGAATCGTTAGATGTGATAGAGTAGCGAATGGTGTTGTTCAAGCATACAAAACAATTGGAAACATCAAAGTTCCAATTATTGTAAGATTGCAAGGAACTAATGCTGTTGAAGCAAAAGAAATCATTGATAATTCAGGTTTGAATGTTTATTCTGCTATTACATTGCAAGATGCTGCAGATAGAGTAAAAGAATTGATCTTGAACTAAGATTCAGCAATCTAATATATTTAAAAGCCAATGCTATATGTTTAGTATTGGCTTTTTTGTTGAACCAATCCAAAGTGGATGTGTATCAACTGGCATGAGAAAACTATTCACTTTAACCGCATTCTTAATTATATCAGTTCTAGCAACTAGTCAGGAGTCTTTTCTTGTTAAAGGGGAGATTCGTTTAGTGTCGTACTATCAAGGTGGTATGGAACTACCAGAGGAGCAAAGAAGTCCAAAGCCTAACCCAAATATAAGCGTCACAATTATTAAATACAATGGGCCTGACGAATATTCGACTATTGTAAATACAGTTACGTCTAATGAGAATGGGGATTTTGAAATAATGCTTCCAGAGGGGAGTTACGGTTTTGTACTTCCTAATCAAATAAAGGACTTAAAGAAACATAGAGGCTTGTTTTCGCCTATTTCAAAACCAAGAGAAAAAGAAAAGGAGTTTACTGGTGTAGGAACAAATGATAGTTGGGTCCTAAATGCTAATCAACCTTTTGTTGTTGGAGGTGAAACAAATACCAAGTTTATTATTACGCACTATTATATCACAACTTGTTATACGTGTCCCTAAAAATATTCAGCCTTTATGTCATCTATTTTTACTTGGCTTAATAATTGAAAACAATGTTTCATGAGTGAAAAGAGAACATCGTTTAGTTGGGCATTTAAAGAATTTATTTGGCCAAGAAAAAAAATAATAGGTATAGGTTTATTCTTAATTATTATAAGAAGTTTGTCCGGCTTAATTCTTCCGTATGCAAGTAAAAGTCTGATTGATGATGTGATTCCCAATAAGGACATGGCGCTGCTTACAACATTGTTGATTGTTGTTTGTGCATCATTAGTAGTACAGTCAGTTACATCTTTTTCACTAACTAAATTGCTAAGTGTGGAAGCGCAGCATCTTATTTCAAAATTGAGATCTCAGGTGCAAAAGAAGTTAATGAAATTGCCTATCAGTTTTTTTGACAATAATAAGTCAGGAGCATTAGTGTCTAGGGTGATGAGTGATGTGGAGGGAGTTAGAAATTTGGTTGGAACGGGATTAGTTCAGTTAATAGGAGGAACAATTACTGCTATTCTTTCATTAGTGATACTGATTAAGATTAATGCCATGATGACACTCTTTGTCTTGTTTCCTGTAGCAGTTTTTGCTTTCATCGCAATAAAGGCTTTTGGAAAGATTAGACCTATTTTCAGAGAAAGAGGAAAGATAAATGCGGAAGTGACCGGGAGACTGACTGAAACATTGAATGGTGTAAGAGTGATCAAAGGTTTTAACGCAGAAGATCAAGAGAGTAAAACATTCGAACTTGGAGTGGAGCGTTTGTTTCTGAACGTTAAAAAGAGTTTAACCACAACTGCATTTATTACTAGTGCATCTACATTGTTGTTGGGACTTGCTTCAGCAGGAATAATGGGGCTGGGAGGTTATTACATTATGAAAGAAACAATGACCTATGGAGATTTTGTTGCCTTTACTTTGTTTCTTGGTTTTATGATAGCGCCAATTGTTCAAATGAGTAACATCGGTAGTCAATTGACAGAAGCCATGGCAGGTTTGGATAGAACTCAGGAGTTAATGGAGATGGAAGAGGAAGATAATCCTGAAGTTAGGACTGAGGTCATCAAAAAGGTGAAAGGCGATATAGTTTTTAAAGATGTATCATTTAGTTACGAAGAAGACAAAGAGGTGTTGACTAAAATATCTTTTGAAGCGCCTGCCGGAAGTGTTACTGCATTGGTAGGTTCATCAGGTTCTGGTAAATCTACTATTGCAGGTTTGGCTGCAACTTTTCTAAATCCACAAGAAGGATTAATTACTATGGATGGTATAGATCTTTTTAAAGTTAATCTAGGTAGTTACAGACAGTTTCTAGGAGTTGTTTTGCAAGATGATTTCTTGTACGAAGGAACAATTAGGGAGAATATTTTATTTCCAAGACCAAATGCATCGGAAGCAGATTTAATGAAAGCTGTTAAAGGAGCGTATGTGGATGAGTTTACGGATAGATTTGAAGACGGCTTAGAGACTGTAATAGGAGAGAGAGGAGTGAAGTTATCAGGTGGACAAAAGCAACGTATTTCTATTGCTAGGGCGATTCTTGCTGATCCAAAAATTATTATTCTAGATGAGGCAACTTCAAATTTAGATACGGAAAGTGAATCCTTCATACAAAAGAGTTTGGCAGAACTAATGAAAGACAGGACTACATTTGTGATTGCTCACAGATTAAGCACTATTCAACAAGCAGATCAAATATTGGTTATTGAAAAAGGGCAAATTGCAGAAAGAGGAAAGCATCAAGAGTTATTGGATAAAAAAGGTAGATATCACGATTTGTTTACTTATCAAAGTAGAATTTAATTGGTAACTACATAGACCGTATCTGCTTGAAGCTGTTTCTTGTCAAACCAGATTTGTCGAGATTCCGCTGAAGGAGAAACGAAATAATGGTAAAATCCTTCAGGTATGTCTGCGGAGTAAGCGTTGATGCATTTGAGGTTATAGCTTTGGGCGGCTAACATCCCATCTATCTGATGATACGCTTCGCTGTCTATAACGCCTTTAAATTCATAACTAACTAAGCTACCTTCTGGTATATGTTTCATTTGTTGTGTCAACTTTGAGACTCTTGCTTGTGATACCTTTTTATCCATTTTGTAACTACTCATAGGTTTGAAATAATTATCCAAAGTCACTAATGATAAAAGCGTCATGAAAACTATCCATTGTTTCTTTTTGATATATTTAAATAATATAACGGTTATCAATGTTAAAGCAATGCCATAAAAAAGTAGTTCTATATTTATAATCCTAGTCAAAGAGCGCATCGAGTTGAATCCAGGCAAATCGTATAGTATTTTATACATAGAATAACCTTGGAATCTGGTGTAGAAGACAAAAGTGCCAACGCAGGATATAAGTAAAATACCTTGTTCTTTACTAAGGTTGAGTTTGTTGAATATATTTTTAATAAATAATGACTTTACGCCAAGTAGTATAAAAACCAACATAGCCGTCATTGCTATAATTCCAGTGAAGATTTGGTGATCCCAAAAGGCAGGGTAGTCTTTAGATGTATTTGAAAGAAAGTCCCAAAACAAACTACCTTGCTGGCTAGAGAAGTAAGATCTTATAGTAGGTACAGAGTCGATAACATCCCAATAGTAGTTTACTTTAGCAGTTTTAGATCGCTCCATGTATGGGAGCATCAATAAAAGCAGAACGACTGTGTTTATGATCAACGAGGTTAGGATTAGTAAGTTCCATTTAAGCGTTTTTACTTTATTAATTAACTCTTTTCTTTTTACTACCAAAATGGCTAAAAGCAATATGGAAATGGGTGCAATTAAAAAGAAGCCAAGGTAAATGCCGCAGTAAAATTGATATACAACGGCTAATAGCGTCAAGAAGAAATAATGAGGTTTCAAGTCTTTCATAAAAAGCATTGCCATCCAAAAAGCAATGGGAATAGGAAACCTTGGGAATGTTTGAGCATGAGTCATTTGACTTTGTAGAGCAATAGATATTGTAAAAATCATAGCGCCTAGAACAGCTGCATATTTATTCTTGAAAGTACTGTTTAAGAAAAGGTAACTGAAAGTGAAATTCAGAAAGTACATCGTGATGAACCACAATTGAAAGGAGGTTTCTCTGTCTGTAAACATTCGCCAAACAGAGTAGAATGGTGCGGAGCCAACTAGGTTGTCAGAGTAAGTAATGACATGAGGTTCTGGATACATAAAAGGGGCCTCCCAAAGAGAGGATTCTTGTAGTGTCAAGAATTTATGTGCATGCTCGAGAATGTATGTGTTGAATCTTCCGTCACCCAAGTCTCCTGGGAAGTAGGCAAGGTCAAGGCCTGTGACATTGAATGCAAAAAAGAAAAACACGATGAATAAACCTAGTAAATAGGGCCAATTATTGGATAAGAGGAAAAATAGTTTTTGTTTGATATTTCTATTTGATTTTTTCTCCTTGTCCATAGACTATTAATCTAAATAGACTTCAATAGCTTCTCCTTTGAACTCAACATAAATGTGTTCCAATATAGTTGTGCTTAAAGTTAGTCCAGCAAAATCCGCTCTTATTGGAAAGTTCCTGTGTCTTCTATCTACTAATACTGCTGTATTTAATTTTTTTAAGTGTGCGCCTAGTATATATTTTACAGCATACATTAATGTTTTTCCAGAGTTCAAAACATCATCTATTATGATTACTGTTTTGTTATTTAAATCAGCAAGGTTTGTGGAGAGTTGAACTTTGTTATTGTCGTAAACATCGTCTTTGTCTAACGTTAGTGAATGCAATTTGAAATTAACTTTAGGAGCAATCTTTTCTAGTGTTTGAAGGATTTTTTCTGCTACTTTGTATCCTCGATTAGTGATACCAATAAGGATTAGTTCATCCTCATTAAAGTTGTGCTCTAGAATTTCATACGAAATCCTGATGATTTTTTGAGTAGCCTTCTCTCCGTTTATTATTAGTGTTTTGTTACTCATGATTTTATTTTCTAATTGCTGCAATTCCAGGAAGGTCTATGCCTTCCAAGTATTCTAACATTGCTCCACCGCCTGTACTTACATGGCTTACCTGATCAGCCAAGTTAAATTTATTCACTGCTGCAACACTATCACCTCCGCCAACTAATGAGAATGCTCCTGCCATAGTTGCTTTTGCTACTGCATTAGCAATGGCAACAGTTCCGCTTTGAAAATTAGACATTTCAAATACTCCCATTGGGCCATTCCAAAGTATTAACTGAGAATCTAAAATTACTTGTGAGAAATCCTTTTCGCTGTTTGGGCCGATATCTAACCCCATCCAGCCAGAAGGTATTTTTGAAATGTCGCAGACTTTAGTTTCTGAATCATTACTGAATTGATCTGCAATCACTGTGTCTGAAGGAATATGGATTTTGACACCTTTTGCTTCAGCAATTTTAAAAATCTTCAAAGCTGTGTCAATAAAATCAACTTCTACTAAAGAGTTTCCTACTTCGCCACCCTGCGCTTTAACAAAGGTATAAGCCATTCCACCTCCAATTATCAAATGATCTACTTTGTTAAGTAGTTGTTCAATAATGGTGATTTTGGAAGAGACTTTAGCTCCACCAACAATTGCCGTCAAAGGCTTTAGGTCACTGTTTAAAACCTTATCCACAGATACAATTTCCTTTTCAACCAACAGTCCAAACATTTTATTGTTGGGAAAGTTATCCGCAATTACGGCAGTAGATGCATGTGCTCTGTGAGCTGTGCCGAAGGCATCGTTGACGTAACAGTCTCCGTGTTGTGCTAGTTTTGAAGCGAACTCAGCATCGCCTGCAGTTTCTTCTTTGTAGAATCTTAAATTCTCCAACAGCAAAACTTGTCCTGGTTGAAGGTTTTTGGAAATATCCGTAGCCTTCTTTCCAATGCAATCACCACCAAAAAGAACTTCAGTTCCTAAGTGTTTTTCAATTTCACTTTTTATGTGGCTCAGAGAATATTTGTCTTCAGGTCCATTCTTTGGTCTTCCCAAATGAGACATCAACACAACACTTCCACCTTTATCAAGAATTGCTTTTATAGTAGGTATAGCAGCTGTTATTCTTGTGGCATCTGTTACTTCAAATTTATCATTTAGAGGTACGTTAAAGTCAACTCTTATTAGTGCTCTTTTCCCTTGGAAGTTGTAATCGTTAATTTTCAATGACATTATGGAAAGTGTTATAGTTAGTAATTTTTATAGATTCATTTATTTCTGATATTTCAATAGTAATACCAGACTTAGCAATCGAAGTTGAAAGAGTATCAAGTTGAACATCATATGATTTTTCAAAATGAATAAACTTTTTGTCGTCCGGTTGCAGCGTGGAATCTGAATTTTTATTTGTATTCATTCCTTCAATTTGTGTGTTAAGGTTTGAATAGGATTTGTTCTTAATGAATACAATCATTTCGTCATCAAAAATATAATCATACGAAAGGTCGATGGCTTCTTTGAGTAGTAAATCTTCATTCGACACAAAAGTCATCACAACAGGTTTGTTCTTGTTGATAATTGCTTGTTTTAGTATTTGCCATTCTTTCTCTTGAAGGTCTTCCTCATCCATGTTTGCATCCTCAGTGTATATAGTGTTGTCAGAAGTAGATACTAGTTGATCATCTACACAAGATGTTACAAGCATAATTAAGAAAATAATAAAGAAATAGTGCTTTTGCATGCTTGAGATTTGGTTGAGCAAAGATATAATTTATCTGCATTTTATTTAGTCAATTGATAGACTAATATTATCTCAAAATAAAATCTAAGACTATTTGATTGTAATTCTCGAATCCTAAGGTCTGTGGACAAGTGCTGTGATATGCTCCATTGATTCGTTGCGCCTCTTTAAATTCGCCTTTGTGATTTTGATAAACTACCTCGCCATGTGAGATTTGGACAAAGTCATCTTCTATTCCGTGTAGCCAAAGTAGAGGTTGTGTCACGTTTTTAATTTCTTCACCATTATCTATTTCAAGATTGGTTAGGAACGAGCCTGGTATGGCTAATTGTCCACCATCTTGGATCATTACTTCGGCACTTGCGAAAGGTGCTTCTAGCACTATTTTAGAAGGTGACAAAGTTCTAGGCTTGCTAGTTAACTCGCACGTTGGAGCAGTTCCCATACTAAAACCATACATGATTAATCGGTCATCAGTCAATCCTTTGTCTTTTAACCATTTCATCGCTTTGTCCACATCTGCATAAAGTGATTCTTCTGAAGGAGTACCTTCCGACATTCCGTATCCAGAGTAGTCTATTGTCATTATTCCAAATCTGTTTTTACCGCCACAGTTGGCTAAAAGTTTAGTTCTTTGCCAATAAGTGTCCATACTTCCTGTATTGCCATGATTGTACAAAATAATGGTGTCTGTAGCGATTCTAGATTGGTCACCAATATATAACGCATAAATGTCATTTTCTTCGCTAGCAGGCAATACAAAAACATCGATTAGACTATCTGGTATATTATAACTTTCATCCAGTTTAAAGAAACTGTAGTGATCATCTACAAAGTCATCGAGCAAGTATTCTGTGATTTTATATGGATTGAATAGCATACTATCTAATCTTTGACAGGCAGACAAAAGAAGGATGCAAATGGTTGTGTAAATAAGTGCTTTCATTTAAAATCGTCTATAAATTGAAAAAAACAGTCCGTTGGCTCCACTTTTTCCAAGAATTGAGGAGTAGGTCACGGTAAATTTTTCGTTGTTAATACCAGGGGCAATTAATTTGTATTCTAGATTATAATCCCATTTATCTCCTTTTAATCGGGCACCTAGCTGTGGTGAAAATAAATATCTCTGATTGACAGGTTCATTAAAAGCCTTTGTAGGAGCAAATTCAAACCAGTTATTGAATCCACCATAAAAAAGCCAAGACTTGTTATCTTTATTTTTGAATGGTTTTTCTAAATATGCATTTATGTCCAGATTAGGCCAAAGTTTCGCTTGTAAACCCCATTTGTCGATCGCAAAATTAAGCATGGGCGTTGTGGAAATTCCCCAATTTTCTTGATTCACCAATCCAATTACACCACCTGCTTCAAATTGCCAAACTCCAAATATGCTTGCGGTAGGATACCATCCACCAAAAACGGTGACATTATCTGATATTCCTTGTCCATAAGTAATGTTTGTATGAGGAATTGGAACCGTAGCAATACCTGGGATTTGAGTTAATGGACCACCTAAACTAGCGGTGATTGCTTTCTCATCTTTTTTTAAAGGTTGCACGAATCTGCTAGGTGCACATGAGGCTAGTGTGGAGATTGTTAATATTATTACAGTCGATTTTAAAGGTAGAATCATTGCTATAGCTTAGTTTTGTGTTTTAAACTTTTCGCGAATGTATAAATTTATTGTTTTACTCGGTATTCTTTCGCTTACCGCTTATCAAAAAGAAGTCTTTTCCCAGGTTGAAACGCTTTCTATTGAGCAGATTATGCAAGGGGATGATTTTATTGGTCACCTCCCTGAATATCATAGGATGCTGCCTAATGATCATGTGATATTTGAATGGAGATTAGAAGATGATGAAATGCAATATACTTATTGTTATGACCCAGTCTCACGTGTGAATAGAAAATTAACACCAAAAGAGTTGAGTTCTTATCCTTTGTATGGTTTTGAATGGAATGAGGGTAAAACACAGGCTATTTATGTGAATGCTGGGAATCTTTTTATTTGGAAGGTGGAAGAAAAAATGCCAATTTCATTGATAAAAACCAATGACTACATTTCGAATCCTTATTTCTCAAAAGATAATCAAAGTGTATTCTATTCAGTTGCTCACAATTGTTATGAGTTTAATCTGATTACGGGGGCTACAGCGCAACTTGCTCACTTTACCAAAGGATTAGAAGGTAATATTGAGACTGGGGATGATTATTTAGAAAGGCAGCAAAAAGAGTTGTTTGAAATTATAAGGAAAAATGAGCATAAAAGTAAGGTTAGGGAGGAGAGAAGTGAACTTTTGGATCCATTTCGCATTCCAAAAATCTACATCGGTGATCAAGATGTTTATTCATCCAAAGTAACACCTGATGAAAATTATCTAATATTTACTACTGTAAAAAAGTCGGGTGCATCACCTACGGAAATTCATGAATATATCAATGCATATGGTGTTGCGAAAGAGGTGAAAGCAAGGCCGAAAGTAGGACGAGATGAAGATGTTTTTAAATTAAGTTACTTTGATTTCAAAAACAGGGAAGTAGTTGATTTAGAGATTAATGAATTACCTGATTTAAACAAAAACCACAAGTATAATATTGACTATAAAAGAGATGCTTACTTAAATAAGGGGGTGATCTTTCATGGTCCTTATTTCAATACTAAAGGAGATATTGTGGTTATGGAGATTA
>CAJYBK010000071.1 GCA_913064955.1 uncultured Flavobacteriales bacterium | reverse complement strand
TTAATATTTTTTCTGGAGCCTTAAAATTTGGCAATAATTTTCTATAAGTGAAGAAAACGTCCATATTACTAATTATCACGTCTGCTTCCCAAAATCCTTTCACAGTCTTAACGCCTTTAGCCAGGCTTGATTGCATCTCTATTTCAAGGACCTCCTCTCCTAGTTTAAATTTAACACCTAATTCCTGTGCTAACTTAACCAGGCTTTTTGTGATACTCACCATCCCTTTCACAGGAAAGAAAGTTCCCACATTGTGTTCAAAGTGAGGGATAATTCCCATTATACCTGGAGTTTGATACGGGTTTGATCCATTATAGGTAGCGTATCTATCAAACAACTGCACTAATTTGGGGTGATCTAAGTCTCTTTGATTGGCAGTGTGTAATGACTTATTGATATCTAAGTTAGGAATACTGAGCAATCCTTTTAGGGTAGGAAGGTTGAGAAAGTTACTTGGCTTGTGTAAACTTTGTTCTAAAAAAAGCGAGCCTATTTTACCATTGATATATGACGCTTTCTCAAATTTTTTGTTGATGTTATCCTTGTTTTCAGCAAAGACTTTATTGGCTTCATTTGCAAACTCATCAGTAGATGAAGGAGCGTTGAAGACGGTTCCATCATTCCAATAATAATGACATGCAGTAGTTTGCTTTTCGTATTGAAAATAATCTTGTGGGTTTTTACCAGCCAATTGAAAAAGTTCATCAACATACTGAGGCATTGTAAACAAAGAAGGACCAGCATCAAAACGGAATCCCTCCTGATTCACTTCACTCAGTTTTCCTCCAGGATACTCATTCTTATCAAAAATAGTAACCTCAAAATCTTTCACAGCCAATCGAATAGCAGCAGATATACCTGCAATACCAGATCCTATAACGATGGCTTTTTTCATCTACTACTTAAAGAGTTCTTCAATTTTAGTTTTCCTAAAATCAAAGATACCTTTTAATTGTTTCTTTATTAAAACTGCATTTGCCAAATTACCCAATATTCCCATCGGTGGTTGATAATGGATGATATCAGTCATCAAAACGCCTCCATCTTTTGCTTCAAAATGATGTTGATGGTGCCACATTTTATATGGTCCCTGTCTTTGCTCGTCTATAAAAAATTGCGGCTCATTCACTTGTGTAATTTCCGTAGTCCAATTCATTGGAATTCCAGCCAAAGGCTTTACTTTATATCTAATGATTTGTCCGGCATACATCTTATCTGAATGCATTTTGGAAGTAATATCAAACCCCATATGAGGAGGTGTAATCACTTTTAAATTTTTAGGTGAAGAAAAAAAATCCCACGCTTCTGAAACAGTTATATTCTTAATAAACTGCTCTTGATTTAAAACGAAAACTCCCATAATTACAAAATATTAAAACTGTGACGAAAATATGAACTTAGAAAGAGTGCATATTTTTTACCATTAGGTATCCTAATTCTTGCACCCATAATTTTATCTGCAGGTGTTAATTCTATTTTCTTCATCAAACTATGAAAATACTTGTAAGCAATGTAAACACCAAACCTAGATGACTTTGGCAATTTAGTTATGCCGATATAGCCTTGTTCAAAATCCTTGGCGATGTCTGCTTCCAATTCCTTCTTTACTTGATCATTAAAGTTTTCAAAATCAACTCCAGGAAAGTATGATCTTCCCAAAGTTTTGTAATCATCTTTCAAATCTCTAAGGAAGTTTATTTTCTGAAAAGCAGAACCTAACTTCATAGCGTATGGCTTCAGTTCTTGGTATTTTTCTTCGTCACCTCTTACAAATATTTTAAGACACATCAGTCCAACTACTTCAGCAGAACCCAAAATGTACTTCTCATAAGTTGCTTGGTCATATTCTACATCATCCAAGTCCATCTCCATACTATCCAGAAAAGTCTCAGTCAATTCCAAAGGAATTTTGTATTTATTAACTACATTTTGATATGCATGAATCACTGGGTTAGTACTAATACCTTGTTCAATACCTTTAAATGTATCTTCTCTAAATGATTTAAGTAAATCTCGTTTATTAAACCCATGAAAAGAATCCACGATTTCATCGGCTACCCTCACAAATCCGTATATGGAATAAATTGGATCATGTAAATCTTTTGCCAAGAAACGAATTCCAATAGAAAAGGAAGTGCTATACGTTTTAGTAATCAAAGCACTTGATTTAACAGAAATTGCATCGTATAATTTTTTCATTAGGCTAACTTTTTAAGGTATTTAGTAGTTTCTGCTGCGGCAACTTTCCCAGATATCAGTGACGGAGGAACTCCAGGTCCTGGCACAGTCAATTGTCCAGCAAAAAATAAGTTTTTAATTTTGGAATTATGCATAGTTGGTTTCAGAATGGCAGTTTGCTTGAGCGTATTAGCCAATCCATATGCATTACCTTTGAAAGCATTGTAATCCATCACAAAATCCTTTAAGGCGTAACTTTTTTTGTAAATAATAGAAGATCTAATTTCTTGATTGGTTATTGCTTCTAACCTATCCATTAGTAAGTCATAATATTTTTCACGGGTATCATTATCATCTTCTAGTCCAGGTGCAATAGGCATCAGTAGGAATAAGTTTTCCTTGCCTTCTGGCGCAACCGTAGGATCTGTTACACTTGGTGCACAAACATAAAACAATGGGTCAGATGGCCATTCAACTGTATCGTAAATCTCTACAGCGTGTTGCGAAAAATCTCGATCGAAAAATAAATTATGATGCAAAAGGTTATCTACTCTTTTATCTACTCCCAAATAGAACAACAAACAGGAAGGCGCCATAACTCTACTATCCCAATACTTTTCATCATACTTGCGAAATTCCTTTGGAATTAAGTTCTGTTCCACAAAGTGATAATCTGCTGCTGCGAGAATTGAATCAAAATCCAATTCAATACCTCCAACTTGAAGACCATTGGATTTACCATTTGCAACTAATATCTTTTCTACTGGAGAATTAGTATGAATTTTAACTCCAAGCTCTAGCGCAAGACTTTCCATTGCTTCTATCACCTTGAACATTCCACCTTCAGGATACCACGTACCTCCTACAATGTCTGCGAAATTCATCAAACTATAAAGTGCTGGAATATTTTCAGGTTTTGCACCTAAGAACAGTACTGGAAATTCCAATATTTGAATCAATCTAGGATGCTTAAAATATTGCCTTACAAATTTAGAGAAAGACTTAAATAGATTTAACCTAACGGCACCTTTAAGGACTTTGAAAGAGGCAAATTCCATAACTGAAAGACTCGGTTTTTGCACAAATTCGTTGATCCCAACGTCATATTTATACTTAGCATCTTGAAGAAATTTTCTCAGTTGCGCTGCGCTTCCCTTCTCGATAGATTCAAAAGTGGCATATAACTCTTCCAAATCTGAAGGCAAGTCTACAGCATCTGCTTCACCAAAATAAACGCGATAAGAAGGCGACAATCTTTTTAGAGTATAATAGTCACTAACTTTCTTTCCGAAATCATTGAAAAATGTTTCGAATACATCGGGCATCCAGTACCAAGATGGTCCCATATCAAAGGTGAATCCATCTTCTATAAATTGCCTGCTTCTTCCTCCGATGCTGTCATTTTTTTCATAGATGGACACTTCATTTCCCTCTTTTGCTAAATAACATGCTGCGGCAAGACCTGCATATCCGGCTCCTATTACACCTATTTTATTACCCATTGTGATATTCTGACAATTGTCCCATTAATTTTTTTCGAGCTAAAAATATTCTGCTTTTTACTGTGCCGATTGGCAAGTCAAGTTCTTCAGATATTTCTTTGTATTTAAATCCTTCATAGTACTTCATAAATGGAATTTTAAACTCGTCCTCTAAACTATTAATTTTATTTAGTATCTCTTCAGCATTTATTTGAGAAATTGCAGATTCCTCATTTGCTTTTACTCCATTTAGAACAAATTCATTAGGAGAATCATCTAAAAAAGTTTTAGACATTTTTCTTCTTCTGTAATCATTGATGAAGGTATTCTTCATAATGGTATACATCCATGCTTTCAAGTTTGTTTGAGCGTTAAACTTTTCTTTATATCGTAACGCTTTTAAAACCGTTTCTTGATAAAGATCTTGTGCGTCATCTGTATTACTAGTCAAACTTCCAGCAAAAGCTCTTAACTTATCTTGAAAAATACTGATTTGGTAATTGAATTCTAAAACTGTCATAACATTTTGTTTAACTTATTTAACACAAAGTTAAACACTTTTTAATTGAATCCAAGTTTTTGTTTAACTTTTTATCATATTAGTTAAACATTTTTAAGAGTTGAAATGTAAAACAGTCTCTACCAAGTGATTAGCACTACTAACTTTAAAAAGGTTATTGCAGTCCACAGTAGATTTAGAAGCTCCTATTCCAGATATAACAACATTACAGTATGAAAAATCTTTACAAAGTTTTTGCACATACTCGTCAAACCAATCTTGATCTATTACTTTAACAAAGGAGGTTAGTATTAAACTCGGCTTATTTATTTCGCTAGTTTTTATGACATCCGAATATGGTGTCATTTGTCCCAAGTATATAACTTTATATCCAACCACTTTGAGATGGTAAGTATAATAAAGTAAACCTAACTCATGCATTTCGTCTTGGTGGAGAAAAGCTATACATACAGGCGATTCTTCTTCTAGTTTATTTGGCACATTATTAATAGCCACAATAATTTTTTGTCTAATCAGATTGCTTATAAAATGTTCTTGAGCTGGTTCAATTACACCTGTAATCCATAACACCCCAATTCGACTTAAAAAAGGATAAACAATATCTTCCATTGTTTTGTCAAGTCCTTGTGCCTCTATTTTTGAGTTTAAGATATCATCGAAACTGTGCTCATTCATTTCGATCATGGCAATGGTTAATGCTTCAATTGCAACACTACGAGCGTCTTCCTTTCTACTTAAAAAATCGATCTCTTCAAGGATTTGCTTTTGTGAAAATGCCGCTATTTTGCTAATCTTATATCCATTATTGTAAAGAACATTTGCTTGCAACAATTTTTTTAATTCCACATCATTGTAAGATCGGATATTCGTAGCGGTTCTTTCAGGCACTAATAGGCCGTATCTTTGCTCCCATATGCGAATGGTGTGCGCTTTTACCCCTGAAAGGGTTTCTAAATCTTTTATTGAATACTTAGCCATATCTATACCAATAACAAAGTACGATTAAAAAAGTTCACCACATTTTAATTTCCTAAAAAATATATTGTTGGTCAACATGCGAATCTATTTCACTAGAACAACTCACCCTGGGATAAGCCCCAGTTACGATTCAAATGCTTATACGCCAGTTCGGTGGCCTTTCTTCCTCTAGAAGTTCGCATAAGATACCCTTCTTGAATTAAGAATGGTTCATATACCTCTTCTATTGTACCTGCCTGTTCACCTACCGCTGTTGCTATTGTGGTAACCCCAACTGGTCCACCCTTGAATTTGTCAATAATAACAGTTAAAATTTTATTATCCATTTCATCCAATCCATGCTGATCAACATTCAAAGCCTCTAGTGCAAAATCAGTAATTTCCGGCTTGATAGTTCCATCCCCTTTTATTTGAGCAAAATCTCTTACTCTTCTCAATAAGGCATTAGCTATTCTTGGCGTTCCTCTACTACGTGAATCAATTTTATAGGCCGCTTCATATTCTATAGGAATATTTAAAATATCTGAAGATCGCTCTACAATATCAGCTAAAGTTTTAGCATCGTACTACTCTAATCTACTTGAAATTCCAAAACGAGCTCTTAGCGGAGATGTTAGCATTCCTGAACGAGTTGTTGCTCCAATCAATGTAAAGGGATTTAAAACAATCTGTACTGTTCTAGCATTGGGTCCAGAATCAATTAGAATATCAATCTTATAATCCTCCATAGCCGAGTATAAGTACTCTTCGATAACTGGACTTAGTCTATGAATTTCATCAATAAACAAAACGTCACCTTCTTCTAGATTTGTTAGCAATCCCGCTAAGTCACCTGGCTTATCCAATACAGGACCAGAAGTTACTTTAAATCCGACACCTAATTCATTAGCTATAATGTTAGACAATGTTGTTTTTCCTAGACCTGGAGGTCCATGTAATAAAACATGATCCAAAGTTTCTTCTCTTAATTTAGCGGCATCAATAAATACTTTTAAATTATTGACCACGTTTTTTTGACCAGCAAAGTCATCCAATAGTTTTGGACGCAACACTCTATCTATTTCCTTATCGGACTGATGTTCTTCATCTCCTCGAAGGTCAAATTCTTCAATCATAGTTGCAAATTTAGTTAAGAAAACTAAGTATCACTTACTTACATTCTATAAGTTATATTAATTACACTGTTAATTGCCTTTAAAAATGCCTTTTCGCATCGTTATAAATATCACCAAAATATATTTTGAATTTAAAAATATAAATTGGCGAAGTAAACTGTTCTTGAATAGGATTCTTTGGTTTTATAACTAACCTGTAGCCTGCTCCTACTCCAACACCAAAATATCTTAAAAATAAATATTCAAACGTCATAGCTGGTTCCCAAATTGGCACCCATTGCTTTTCCAAAATTCTTCCTTCTGGACTGTTATAACTAATTCTGCCCAAACCAATTTGAATAGGAATTTCAAATTGCCAATGCTTTGTTTGAAAAAATGTATACTCCAAAAAAGCATTTCCATAACCTAATCTAAGATTGGTACTGTCATCAAACCGCTCTGGATAATAATCGGTCTTCATCCAACTGTAACCAATTCCCAATTTGAAAACCTTGTGATAACTCAATCCGATCTTCACACCTTTTACTTTAGAATAGGAAGCAGTTACAAAGGAATTTCTAGCATCCATTTTCACCAAAAACTTTGGTTTATATGTCAAACTTTGTTTTATACTATCGAATAACTGTCCTTTTATAGAAAAAGATACCAATAGAAGTATGCCGAAGATAATATTGCGCATAAAAAAAGTCTGTACACAAATGTACAGACTTCTTTAAATTTATCGTATTAAATCTTAATGCTCTTCCTCATCAGGTTTAAGTGGAACATCTTGAGGAACAAAATCCTCATCCCAACCTGGTTTAGAATAATCATACGGCCATCTGTGAACTTCCGGTAAAGCACCAGGCCAGTTTCCGTGAACATGATCCACTGGAGTAGTCCATTCTAAAGTAGTTGCTCTCCATGGGTTTTTTGTTGCTCTAGGACCTCTATAAGCACTATAGAAGAAGTTAAAGAAGAACAATACTTGTCCTAAAACTCCAATTAATGCAAATACAGATATTAACTCATTCAAATCAACCATATGGTCAAACATAGGGAATGCCGTATTCTCATAGTATCTACGAGGTAAACCACCTTCACCTGTAAAGTGCATTGGAAGGAATACTCCATAACCAGATATAATTGTTAACCAAAAGTGGGCATAACCTAACTTCTTGTTCATCATTTTACCATATAACTTAGGGAACCAATGATAGACACCAGCAAACATTGCCAAAATTGCAGACATACCCATCACAATGTGGAAGTGACCAACAACAAAGTAAGTATCATGTTTAGAAATATCTAAAGCACTATCTGCTAAGATAATTCCAGTTACACCACCAGAAATAAAGGTAGAAACCATTCCAATACAGAACATCATTGCAGGCGTAAACTTGATATTACCTCTCCAAAGTGTTGTGATGTAGTTAAACACCTTAACAGCTGATGGAATCGCAATCAGCAATGTTGTAAAGGTAAAGACACTTCCTAAGAAAGGACTCATACCTGTAACGAACATGTGGTGAGCCCAAACAATAAACGAAAGGAATCCAATTGCTAATATAGAACCGATCATTGCTCTATATCCAAAGATTGGTTTTCTAGCACTTGTTGCAATAACCTCAGATGATATTCCTAAAGCAGGAAGTAATACAATGTATACCTCAGGGTGACCTAAGAACCAGAACAAGTGTTCATATAAAATAGGAGAACCACCAGTTTGTGCTAATTGCCCTGAGCTTGTTGTAATTTCAGATAAATAGAAACTTGTATCCATTCCCCTATCCATTAAGAGCAGAACAACTGCCGAAACTAAAACAGGGAAAGATAATAAACCTAATACTGCAGTTACAAAGAATGTCCAAATTGTCAAAGGTAATCTAGTCATCTTCATCCCTTTAGTTCTAAGGTTAAGAATTGTTACTATGTAGTTAATACCACCTAATAAAGATGAAGCTACGAATATTGTCATAGAAAGTAACCAAAGCGTCATTCCCAAACCAGAACCTGGTTGAGCTTCTTCTAGCGCACTTAACGGTGGATAAATTGTCCATCCTGCAGATGCTGGTCCTGTCTCTACAAAGAGCGAAGCCACCATAATTACAGACGAAAGGAAAAACAACCAATATGAAACCATGTTTAATAAACCTGATGCCATATCCCTTGCTCCAATTTGCAGCGGAATAAGTAAATTTGAGAAAGTACCTGATAGACCTCCTGTCAATACAAAGAATACCATGATAGTACCGTGCATTGTTACTAGTCCTAGATACCAATTCGATTGTAACTCTCCATTAGGTGCTGCTTCAGAACCTAACAAAGTTTCCAATATAGGAAATTGTGTATCTGGCCAACCTAACTTTAATCTAAACAAAGCAGACAAACCAATACCAATAATACCCATGATAATAGCAGTAACCAAATACTGCTTGGCTATCATCTTATGGTCTTGCGAAAAGATATACTTTGTAATAAAGCTCTCTTTGTGATGATGCGCATGCGCGTGATCGTGTGCGTGATCGTGTCCTCCAGCCATTTTCTTTATCTTTATCTAATTTTAAATTCTTCTTTATTAATCTTAATGATTCTCAACAACAACTGTAGTATCCATTACTGGTACATCAACTGCAATTGAATCCACTACCTCTACTTCTACTTCCGGTACTTCTTCTGTAATACTAGCGTTTGCAACAGCCATATTAACTTCGTTTATTAACGCTTCATCAGAATCAGCTCTCCACCCCTTATAAACCAATGGCTTACCATTAAGATCTAATCTCGGTGTCACAGGAGTTTTTTCTTTGTAGTCTTCACATTCATACCATTTTTCGTATTCTGCTTCTGTTTCTACAATAATGTTCTTTTGCATGTTATGGTGAGCAGATCCACAAATCTTGTTACACATCAATACAAAGTTAAAATCCACTTTTTCATTTTCCTCTCCTAGAGAAGTCAACCTTTCATTATGAATCTCATTGATGTTGTTATAATGAGCTTGAATCTCCGGATTTGAAGCAAATTCCTTTGTAGTAATATGTGGAGTAAACGTAAATGTTGTAGTTAAACCAGGTACACAGTTCATTTGCGCTCTAAAGTGAGGGAACCAAGCAGAGTGAATAACATCCTTAGATCTGAAATTGAACGTTACAGGTCTATTTACTACCAAGTGTAATTCAGTTGATAGATAAATATCATCTGCACCCATACCATTGATACTGTCATTTAATTTACTCTCAATACCTGATTGAATTCTATATTTCAAAACATTTAAAGTTTCAATTTTCTTCAACTTTTCTTGAACATACTCTTCAGGCTCAAAATAATCACCACCTTCAATTGAATAAGCATTATCTAATTCTCTATTCAATTGTGCTAATGACGAATCAATCTCAGCATATTTAGCCAAAACGAAATCTTTACTCACTACACCTAGAGGGTTACCATCAATAGAGACAATTTCTCCTTGAGAATTTTTAAATGTTGAAGGACCACAATTTAATTTATAATCTGAATCTCCTAATGCATTGTTCTCACCTGATAATCTAAACGTCCAGTTGAATTGCTCAGCATAAGCTTCCACAATTACTGGATCTCCTTCTTTAGGAGCATCAAACATAATATTGATCCAAGTTTTTAATCCCATAAAGATAATTACAGCCAATACAACAGAAGGAGCAATCGTCCATATTAACTCTAATTTATTACTATGAGAAAAATAGGATGCTTTTCTGTTCTTGTTGTATCTGTACTTAAAAGAGAAGATAAACAACAATGCATTAGTAATGAAGAATACTGGAAGAATTATCCAATAATTCAATTCAAGTAACCAATCCAATTTCTCCCCATGCACAGTTGCAGCAGGTCCTAAACCTCCATAACCATACTTATACATTAATACGATAGTAAATCCAAAGAACAAGAACATGAAAATAAGCCAGCCATAAGCCATCATATTATTCTCGTCCGAAGTTACTTCCTCCTCACTATGGTTGCCTCTTGCTTCAGAGGTTACTTCATTCAATCTAACTAATTGAATCATGGCTGCTACTCCTGCAACAACTGCTATTAAAATTAATAAACTATTCATTTCTATCTAAAATATCAGTTCTATATTAAAATTCGTGGTGTATACTTTCTTGTAAATATGGGTGGTTTTTCTGCACCAATGGCGACTTTGAAAGACCTCTAAATACTAACAATATAAACATTCCTAAGAATGTCATAAACATTCCAATTTCAAGCATACCATACTCCCATTCTGAAAACAATGTTCCTGGCATAATCATACAGAATACATCAAACCAGTGTCCTACAAATATGATCAATCCGAATACAATTAAGTAAGGCCAAGATCTTTTAGTATCTCTAGACATAAAGAATACCATTGGTAGGATAAAGTTTACAGCAAACATACCTAAGAATAAATATCTGTAATCTTCAAATCTGTAGATAAAGTACTGAACTTCCTCTGGAATATTCGAATACCAAATCAACATAAATTGAGAGAACCATAGGTAACTCCATAAGAAAGATAAAGCAAACATCCATTTTGCCACATCATGAATATGATTTTCATTAACATACTCTAATGCTCCTTTTCCTTTCATGTACAATGTGAACATCATTACTGTAATCATTCCTGATAACCAAATACCTGCAAATGAATACCATCCAAATAATGTTGAGAACCAGTGAGTATCGATAGACATCACAACATCCCAAGCCATAGTTGAAGAGAACACAGCAAAGAATACTAAGAACACAGCAGACCTTCTGTACATTTTGAAGTGCAATTCCACTCCACCTTCTTCATCCTCTTTTCTAGATGTTTTTCTAAACCAATTCATAAAGAATAAGAATACTCCGAAATATGCTAAAATTCTTATCCAGAAAAATGTTTTATTCAAATAAGCTGACTTGTTGTGAATCAACGTATCAGAAGCAACTATATCTGAATCCATCCATGGGTAAATATGATTAAAACCTAAAGTTGCAGCAATAAACACCACCGCTAAGATTAACATACCTAAAGGCATTGCAGTTGCTATTCCTTCCATTACTCTTAATAATACTACACCCCAACCAGACTCCGTAGCGTAATGTAACGCTAGATAAAACATTGCTCCAATTGTAATTCCAAAAAAGAAGAAACCATTGACTAACAAGTTAGACCAAAATCTTCTGTATGTTCCATCCTTAAATGCTAATGCTCCACTTTCGAACTTAGCAGTAATTTCAGCAGCTGGATCTGCACCATGATGTCCTCCTCCATGGGCTTGAGCATGAGGCATTGTTCCATGAGCATCCTCTTTTGAACCTCCAGAATGCGCTTCACCTTCATGTCCTCCGTGTCCTTTAGCAGCAATGTTAATATGCCATAAAAGAGTTGGACCGTGATGAGCAGCATGTTCTTCAGCATGTTCTCCTTCTTCAGCATGTCCACCTTCGTGATCATGACCTTCTTCAGCATGTGCGTGATCATCATGAGTTGCCTCAGTAATTGTCACAACATAATCCTCACCCAAAGAAGCTTCAACTTCTTTCTTTAGTGCATCGATGTCTGCTTTTTCAAATCCTTCCTCATAGTTTGACATAACCGTAAGGTTGTGCGCATCCACATAAGTTGGAAATAAATACCTTTTTTGAGTGAAAAGCCCTAAAACCAGTAGGATTATGCCTAAACCAATAAGGCCAAACATTACTTTCTTCACTTTATCTGAAACTTGAAATCCCATTTTTATTCTTTTTACAAGTCTTATTTAATTTTTACAAACTCTATTCTTCTATTCTTAGCGCTACCAGTTTCTGGATCGTTAATAGCAATTGGCATTGCTGAACCATATCCTGCTGCAACTAATCTTCCTTCAACAACTCCTTTCGCAACTAAATAAGTTACAACCGAGTTTGCTCTTTCCTTTGAAAGTACAATGTTATTTTCTTCAGCACCAGTATTATCAGTGTGTCCTGCAATCTCCATTTTAACATTAGGATATGCAATTAAATAACTATTTAAAGAATCCAACTCTACTTTTGCTTGGTTAGTTAACTCAGAACTACCAGGAGCGAAGTTAATTCCTCTAAGTGAAACGTACTCTCCAACTTTAATACTTGGTAAATCAACTTGTCCAAAAACTTTCTCTTCCTCACCTATTCTTAAGCCTCCTAGTAACTCAGCATAATTTAAATTACCGTGTTGTAAGGTTCTAACATGTAACGCTACTTTCCATCTCTCATCCTTATTCAATTGAGAACCATGAGGTCCCATTGCGCCTTTACCATAAGTAATAACGTGGAAAATTTGACCTAAAGTTCGGTCTTTGTAACCTCCGTTATACGGACTTGGTGGATTGTACTCACCATACGTAACCACCTTTCCATCACCAGCACCTTTAGCACCATGACAATGAGAACAGAAATAAGTAAATAACTTAGCTCCATCCTTAGCGTGGGCATTTGCAATTTCTTCTGTTTCAATATAGGAAGAAGGAATCTTATTAAACTTAGACTCTTCATACCCTTCAGTAGTATTTTCAGTACTGTAAGGCATCATTATAGAAGCCATAGCAGGATCTGCATTAAATGGAATTGTACCATCCGCAGGAATTCTTGCTGACATTGTGTTTTTTAATTCCTCATTCTCATCATCTGAAACCAATCCGTAATCCACGTATGCTTCAATTGCTTGAGAACGATACATGTCTGGCATGTATTCATATCCTGGGCTATCCTCATTTCTTGAACAAGACATCATCAAAAAAGATGCGCCTGCCAATAATGTTATATTTTTAAAATTAAGTTTCATTCTTGTATATTACTTAATTACTTTTTCTTCAATTTCTACAATCTCTGTTTGCTTACAAAGAGCTGTTAACTCTTCCGCTGAAAAACCATGATTATCCTCCAATTTTAACTCGATAACAAATCTGTCGTCTGTTGTTCTAGGATCTGGATTTCTAGCAGGCATACCAGGCAAAGTTTTATTTCTTAGGAAATAAGTAAATGCCATTCCGTGTGCTGCACATAATACAGTAAACTCAAATAAAATTGGAACAAAAGATGGAATATTATGAAAGAAGTCAAAATTTGGTTTTCCACCAATATTCATCGGCCAATCTACAATCATCATATATCTAATGGCAATCATTGCAAGCATGGTACCTGTAATACCATAAATGAATGCATTAATTCCAAGTCTTGTATGTTTTACTCCTATAATTGGGTCCAATCCGTGAATTGGAAACGGAGAATACACTTCAGATACATGTACGCCTTTTCCTACTAGAAGCTTTGCAGCATCTTTTGTAGTGTCATCGTCATCGTACATTGCATATATTACTTTATCAGCCATATTATTTAGCGCTTACGTTTTAATTCTTATTTATCAGTCATTAATTTAGATGCTTGACCTGCCCAATCATCTCTTTCCGCTCTACCAGGAAAAGAACCTGTCAAAGCATCCAAGACTTCATAATCAGCAACTGTCATCTTACTTACTTGAGAGAATGAGTAAATGCCCATTTCATTCAATTTACCTTCCAACACTGGTCCTACACCAGAAATAAGTTTAAGATCATCTTTAGAATCTGCAGATCCTTCACCTAATCTTGAAAGTAAACTTGCTTTAGCAGCAGTTGCTTCTTCTTCTGAATAAGTTACTTTCTCCTTTACTTCCTCTTTTTTCTCCTCTACCTTCTCCACAATTTCTTCTTTCACTTCTTCAACA
This sequence comes from uncultured Flavobacteriales bacterium, assembly GCA_913064955.1. Taxonomy (GTDB): domain Bacteria; phylum Bacteroidota; class Bacteroidia; order Flavobacteriales_D; family Parvicellaceae; genus Parvicella. The sequence continues at coordinate 21 of CAJYBK010000071.1, read as the reverse complement.
GTCATAAATTTATAACTTTCT
>CAJYBK010000070.1 GCA_913064955.1 uncultured Flavobacteriales bacterium | reverse complement strand
TTGGACTAACAATAGATGCGTCTAACTTATAAAAGTTAGCTACTCGATTTACCAATTCCAAAATACTCATCTGATCCTTACCCGAGATATTAAAAACTCCTTTAGCATTTTTGCTTGCTATCAGCAGGCATCCTTTAGCTAAATCATCAGCAAAAGTTGGGCTTCTAAATTGGTCATCAACAATGGTTAATGGGTCTCCTTTTTCCAGAGCTGATTTTGCCCAAAGTACTATATTACTCCTACTCATGTTATCTGCCACACCATAAACAATTATAGTTCTTGCTATAGACCAATTTTTATTATCGCTGTTGATTAATATTTTTTCTGCCGCCCATTTAGATTCTCCATAATAACTCAAAGGATTGGGTGTGTCATCTTCTTTGTATGGACCATTTTCTCCATCAAAAATGAAATCTGTAGAAAGATGAATAAAATGTGCTTTTACTTTTTTTGACGCTTCAAACAAATACTTTACCGCGTTTACATTAAGATCCCAACAATTTTCTCTATCACCTTCACAAGCATCCACATTGGTCATAGCTGCCGTATTGATTACTATGTCTGGTTTATAAGATTCGAAAACTGCGTTGATTGCTTCTTGATTGGTAATATCCAAAGATTGGTATGGAATGTTCTTGAATTTTTCAATACGATTAGTACCAGATGAAGTTGCTAAAAACTCAAACTCATCACTATTTACTAATTGCTTTACCAATTTTTGCCCCAATAAACCATTGGAACCAGTTATTAATATTTTTTTCTTCACGATTTATCTAGACCTATTGATTTGTTAAGACTGGTTATTTGTTCTGGACTTCCTAACATAAATAATTTAGAGTTTGGTATTATTGCCATTTCCATTGGTGGATTTATAACGTACTCATTTTCGGGCGTTCTATAACCAATAATGTTACAGTAGGGGTATTGTTCTTTTAAATCTTGAAGAGATTTGTATTTGAAATCTTCAGGTAAGTCCTTAAAATCTATTTCTTCGAGATTAATTTCATTTTTACCTTGAATGCTTATTTGATCCAAAAACTCCAATACATCTGGATTCGTAACTAACTGAGCCATATGACTCCCTCCTAAACTATCAGGCATGATTACATTATCGGCACCTGCAATTTTTAATTTTCTAATACTCGTATTGGCTGAAGCTCTTGAGATTATAGTTAATCTTTTATTGAGTTCTCTACTTGTAAGTACTACAAACAGATTATCAGAATCTGATGGTAATGTGGTTATTAATGCAACTGCATGATTTATTCCCGCTCTAGTAAGTAACTCATCATCTGTAGCATTACCAAGTAAACAAGGGAATTCTCTTGTTTCTTTTATAGCATCAATCACATCCTGATTCTCTTCAATCAAAATAAACTTATTACCTCTTGCAGCTAAGGTAGCAACAGCTTGTTTCCCTACACGGCCATAACCACAAACAATAGTATGTCCCCTCATTTCAGAAATTTCCTTCATAGTTCTATAATCTTTAAAATAATGTTTGTAATCTCCTGACACAATATAAGTAGTGATGGAAGAAACTGTATATGCAAATGTACCGAAGCTTGTTATAATTAGGAATGAAACAAATAATTTACCTTCTTGACTAAAAGCATGTACTTCTCCGAATCCTACAGTAGAAATTGTAATAATAGTTTGATAAAACGCATCAATAGGACCAAAGTCCTCAATCAACATAAAACCAATAGACCCACCAGCGATAATCAGGAATAACAATACTAATGCATAGTACACTTTAGAGAAAAACCTAAAGTTGAATAACATGAAATTACTACGTCTGCTGTTCATTGCAATAAATATACACCAATTTTACAATTTAAACACTTTTTCATACTGCAATACTGATTGTTTAATTGAATCAACGCTTGCGAATCTTTTGCGTTCCTATTTTCAAACCCCAAAGTCCTAAATCTCTTAGTGATAACATTCTGCTCAGGTTTTGTCCGTTCTAATAACTCCAAGGCATAATTCTGATACGACTCATCACCAGTACACTGCCCATATGAAAAAGAGAAAGGGACAATACAGTTGATGATCAAACTATTCATTGCTAACTCTCCTATTTTTCCAGAAGTACTTTTATTTTTTTCTGATTTAAAAGAATAGTGATTTTGCCAAAAGCTAGAAGGCTCAACATTCAAAACTAAAGCGATATCCTTATTTGACATTTTATCTCTAATCATGTAAAACAGTTGTTTCGTTGCTACATATACAGCAGCTAACTGAGCCATTCTAAGGGTTGGAAAATTTGCCGGGCGCATTCTAGAGAACTTCCAGACAACTGCCTTCATTGGCACTAATCCATACTTTTGTTTCAGATAGAGATATTCATTTCTTAATTCCTGATGATAAGTTGAATTAAGTTCTTGCTCCAACAATCCTGCCTGCCCTATAATAAGCGCTTCCGATGAAAGTAAACTTTGACTCTCTTTCTTCAATATTCGAAGCGGGACTCTTTTGGACAATTCCATCATTTGCTCAGAATTGACTTTCATTCCAAGGTATTTGAACAAAAACTGATGAAATGTTTCCTCCCAATCTCCTTTATTAAATTCTAAACTTTGTGTAATCTCACTAGACTTACGCTCCAACCTTTCATAAAGGGCTGCATCAATTGTATTGGAAACTAAATAAGGGGGAACTTCCTTAAGTCTATTTTCACAAGGTAATTTCTTCCCAGTATTCAAAAATTGCTCATAATAGAAATAAGCATTTTCATCGATTCTATCCTTTAATTCTAAAGTAGGAATCAATTCGCCATGCTGATTAAAGATTGCTTTATCATGTTCATAAACCACATGTAACACCACGTTATTGTATCGTTCATCATTCTGATGATTATGCTGCGACCATAGACTTGTTTTAACATGAATCTCAACTGATCCAGCCCAAAGGGTCTCTCCAATTCTTAACTGACCTTCCAAAAAGTCTGGTCCAGCATTTGAATTATGATTTCCTTTTTTTATAATATGAACTGATTCACCATCTACAGTTTGTAAATTGGTTTGATCAAATTTTGAAAATTTCCATATGTACTGCAGATAGTCCTCAGTCATTGAAAAGTAGAATTATATGATTTGAAACTCTTTTAAGTAAGCAGCCATTTCTTGCTGCATTCTTAATGCTTCATCTCTTGCGTCTAATGCAAATTCTTCTGTATTTCCTGCATAAATGATAGAACGAGATGCATTAACTAACAAACCACAATCTTTGTTGATGCCATTTAACACTACATCTTTTAAACTTCCTCCTTGCGCTCCTACACCTGGAACGAGTAAAAAAGAATCTGGCACAATGGCTCTTACTTTTTTTAAGATATCAGCTCTAGTTGCACCAACAACATACATTAAGTTATCCTTATTCCCCCATTCCAAAGAAGTCTCTAACACTTTTTCAAAGAGCATTTTTCCCTGATCTATATTTCTATATTGAAAATCTAAACCTCCAACATTACTTGTAGCCGCCAATAGGATTACCCATTTATCTTTAAATCCAAAATAAGGAGTCACGGAATCTTCACCCATGTATGGAGCAACTGTAATGGAATCAAAATTGTAAGTCTCAAAAAATGTCTTCGCATACATTTTGGATGTATTCCCAATATCTCCTCTCTTAGCATCAGCAATGGTAAAGCAATTCTCAGGTATATAATTTACTGTTTTCTCTAACGTATCCCACCCCTTACTTCCTTGAGATTCATAAAACGCTATATTCGGCTTGTAAGCAACGCAATATTTATGAGTAGCATCTATAATTCTTTTATTAAACTCAAAAATCGGATCCTCAAAATCCAATAAGAAAGTTGGAATTTTCTCCTTATCCACATCCAGCCCAACACATAGAAATGATTGCTTTGCCTTTATTTGACTTATAAGTTCTGCTCTGTTCATCCTAAAATAAATTAAAAGTCTAGCCCTCCCTCTTTCAACTTCTCTGTATTTTCAGCCATTTTTAAAGCGTCTATCATTTCTTCAATATCCCCATTAATAAAGTTGTTAAGATTGTACATTGTTTTATTAATTCTATGGTCAGTTATCCTTCCCTGTGGCCAATTGTAAGTTCTGATCTTAGCAGACCTGTCACCTGTAGATACCATCGTCTTTCTTTTGGCAGCAACATCTCCGTGACGTTTATTTAACTCCAAGTCATATAACCTAGAACGAATCCACTCCATCGCAGTAATCCTGTTCTCCAATTGAGAACGTGAAACAGAACAAACAACCACAATTCCTGAGGGTTTGTGAGTTAATTGAACCTTCGTTTCCACTTTATTTACATTTTGACCACCTGCTCCTCCTGATCTAGATGTTTGCATTTCAATATCAGCGGGATTGATCTGTACATCTAATTCTTCCACTTCCGGTAAAATAGCTACTGTAGCCGCAGACGTATGAACTCTTCCTTGAGTTTCTGTATCTGGTACTCTTTGAACCCTATGAACTCCAGCTTCAAACTTTAAAGTACCATAAACATCCGCTCCCTTAACTTTTAGAATAACCTCTTTATAACCTCCAGCAGTTCCATCAGTAACATCCATCACTTCCACTTGCCAGCCCTTTTCTTCAAAGTATCTAGTGTACATCCTATACAAATCTCCAGCAAATAAACTAGCTTCATCTCCGCCAGTACCAGATCTTATTTCAACAATAGCATTCTTATCATCTTCTGGATCTTTGGGAATTAACATCCATTTAATCTTCTCCTCCCATTCTTCTTTTTGAACTTCTAAATCCTTTATTTCAGCCTTTGCCATTTCTTTAAAATCAGCATCAGTTTCTTCCGAAAGCATTTCATAGGAAGAAGTTATATTATCAATCACACTTTTATATGCGTGATAAGCTTCCACCATTTCTTCCTTATCCTTATACTCTTTAGTAAGTTTAACATACTTAGGCATATCCGCAATAATATCTGGATCCACAATAAGTTTACCCACCTCTTCAAACCTCATTTTTATTGCCTCTAATTTTGGCAAATAACTTTCTGCACTCATAGTAATTTCTTATTTATCATAAATGAATTCTCCGTACTCAGAAGTGATGGTTAACTTTTTATTCATTGCCTTCTCTACTCTTCCAACAACTTGAGCCTCTACACCAAAATGTTGGCTAATCTCGATTATATCATTTGCCAAATCCTTAGGGACATAAAGTTCCATACGATGTCCCATATTGAAAACTCTATACATCTCCTCCCAAGAAGTTTTAGATTCTTCTTGTATCAACTTAAATAGCGGTGGAACCGGAAACATATTATCCTTAATAACATGAACATCATCCACAAAGTGTAACACTTTTGTTTGTGCGCCACCACTGCAATGAACCATTCCATGAATATCAGGTCTATATTTCTCCAATATCTTCTTAATAATAGGCGCATATGTTCTTGTCGGTGAAAGCACTAATTTACCCGCATCCAAAGGAGTATCAGCGATCTTGTCAACCAGTGCCTTTGATCCTGAATAAACTAAATCCTCAGGCACAGCACTATCAAAGCTTTCTGGATACTTTGTCGCTAAAATCTTACTAAACACATCATGTCTTGCAGAGGTTAATCCATTACTACCCATCCCTCCGTTATACTCTTTTTCATAAGTTGCTTGTCCATATGATGACAAACCAACTATAACATCTCCGGGTTTAATATTTGCATTGTCAATTACTTCGCTTCTTTTTAATCTGGCAACCACTGTAGAGTCTACTATAATTGTTCTAACTAAATCGCCAACATCAGCTGTTTCACCACCAGTTGAAATAATTTTAAATCCTTGTTTTTCTAAGTCAGCTAATAACTCTTCTGTTCCATTTATCAATGCAGAAAGTACTTCACCAGGAATTAAGTTTTTATTTCGACCTATTGTTGAAGAGAGCATGATATTTTCAGTTGCTCCTACACACAATAAGTCATCAATATTCATGATTAAGGCATCCTGCGCAATTCCTTTCCAAACAGAAAGATCGCCTGTTTCCTTCCAGTACATATATGCCAATGAAGACTTTGTACCAGCTCCATCTGCATGCATAACTATGCAATGATCATCACTACCTGATAAGTAGTCTGGAACTATTTTACAAAATGCCTTTGGAAACAAACCTTTATCTACATTCTTAATGGCATTGTGCACATCTTCTTTCCCAGCAGATACTCCTCTTTTTTGATATCGAACTTCAATTGATGACATTGATTAATTTTTAGTCATTTATTAATAAAAAAAAACATCCTACTCAATTACAAGTAGGATGTCTTAATATAATGTTATTTAAACTACTGACCTCCTGAAGGCTTGTAATCAAAACTAAGTACTCTAAATTGTGTACGTCTATTTTTCTGGTGAGCCGCTTCCGACTCTTCTTTAGTTGCCATCTTCTCAATAGTTGCACATTCAAGACCTGTTGCTCTTGGAGTTGTTTCACCATATCCTGCTGGAACCATTCTATCTGAAGGAATTCCTTTTGACACTAAATAATCAACACAAGCTTGAGCTCTTTTCTGAGAAAGAGACTTATTATACTTGTCAGAACCTCTACAATCCGTGTGTGCCTGCAATTCAATTACAATAGACGGATTCTCTATCAAGGTATTATATAAATAATCCAATGAATCTTCAGAGTTAATTCTGTCATCAACCAATAATGCAGATTTATCATATGCATACTGAACCTCAGGGAAATCAATTACAACATCCTTAGAAGCCGGCTGCATGAATAACTCCTCAATAAATTTCTTAGAATTTTCTTCACCTACAGTACTAAATTTAGATTTAGCTCCTAAATACTCGTCTTTAGCAACTTCACTGTTATAGGATGTTTCTTTATTAATAAATCTGTTAGATCCATTTTCATCATAAATAAACTTACCTTCTTCATCTGTTGTTTTCACTATTTGTGAACCATCAGAACCAACCAAAGTAATTTCAACACCAGGTAATGGCGCTTGAGTCATTTTATCTTTAACATATACCTCTAAGATAAACTTAATTTCTGGAAGGTTAAATGAATATAAATCATCTCTTCCTTTTCCATTTGGTCTACTTGACGTAAAATAACCTCTTTTATCTTCAGAACCTTTTTCAAAGATAATTCCATAATCATGCTCTTCAGAATTGATAGGGTATCTTAAGTTTTCTACTTTACCCCATTGCTTATCACCAGTTGATTCGGCTCTAAAAATATCTAAACCTCCCATGCCAACATGTCCGTTTGAAGAGAAATAAAGCACCCCTTCGTCAGTTAAGTGTGGAAACATATCATCTCCAGTTGTGTTTACAGATGGACCTAAGTTTTTAGGTGTTCCCCATGTCTTAGCTCTTTTATCGTATTCAGTCAACCATAAATCTTTTCCACCTTGACCACCAGGCAAATCAGAAGCAAAAATCATAAACTTCTCTGCTTTATCCAAAGTAGGATGTCCAGTTGATAATGAGTCCGCACCTTCTGGTTTAAGAACAATTTTAGTTGCTTCTTTCCATGACTTTCCTTGTGGCTCTGAGAAATAAATATCACATCCTATATTTTCCTTTTTCTCCCTAGGACATCTTGTAAAATATAATGCGTCTCCTTTCGCATTCAAATAAGCTCCACCTTCATTATCCGCAGTATTAATTGTAGCAGGTAAAACTTTTGGCTCGTCCCATTTCCCTTTATTATCTCTGGTGGTAGTCCATAAATCCATAAACGCCTCACCTGTCCTTTCATCAATCCCATCTCCGGTAGAACCAGGTCTAGATGATGAGAAAATCAAAACATTATGTTTTTTATCTCCCCAAGCCGGTGAATAATCATAAGATTCAGTATTCAACTGAATTTCATTTTGAACAACATGCTTGGTTGGCTCTCCTTTCCATTGTTGAGCTTTTTTACAAGACTCTAATCCAGATTCAGCCTCTTTAACTCCTGGCTTTTTCGCTAAGAACTTTTCATAGTACTTCTGAGCATCTTTGTAATTGCCTTGCTGCTTCATCACTTCAGCCATCTGAAACAAGACAATTGCATCTGTAGCATCATACTTCAACTTCAATGCCTTAGCATAAAACGTTTCCGCTTGTCCAGGCTCAACCATCAAACGATAACACTCCCCTATTTGAAAGTTAATTCTTGCCTTCTCAGCTGGCTTTGCTTTCACATCAGCTTTCTTATATGCTTCAATAGCAGAGAAAAACGACTCATTTCTAAAAGCATTGTCTGCTTCTTTAGAAAAGTTCTTTTGTCCAAAACCAGAAAAACTGGCGCTGCAACAAATTGATAAACAAACAATTAGTCTAAAAAATTTCATAGTTGGTCTTTTAAATTTCCGGTATTAACGCTTTTTTTAATGTAAACGTATTTGCGAAAATAAATATTTTATTTTAATTCCAATGAAAAAAAACACAAAAAAAAGAGAAGTAACTTTTTATTTACTTCTCTCATTATCATTACTTAGTGAATAATAGTTCTCTCAACTTAGGTAGAGGCCAATATTCATCTCCTACAATTCTTTCCAACCTATCAGAATGATACTTAATAGTATCAAAAAATGGCTTAACCTCATTACAGTAAGCAAAAGCCTTTTCCTCAGAATCAGCAATATTATTTGCTGCTTTTCTTGCTTCAATCATTTTCTCAACATTGTCATATAATTGACTTAAATGAACTGAAACTCTTTCGATTAAGTCCAACTGCACGGAACTCAATTTCTTTGATGAATTTCCAAATAACTCCTTCAATCCATTGGCATTATTAATCAATTGAGATTGATACTTGATAGTAGCAGGTATAATATTAGTATTACACATATCCCCTAAAATTCTAGCCTCAATTTGCAGTTTTAGAATATAGTTTTCCACTTCTACCTCATGCCTTGCTTCAATCTCTCTAGCCGTTAGGATACCTAATCCTTCAAAAAGAGAAACATACCCTTTTGTTTTCATCACCGCTAAAGCGCTAGGCGTATCCTTGAAATTATTCAAGCCTCTTTTTTTAGCTTCTTTCACCCACTCTTCACCATATCCATTTCCTTCGAACCTGATTTTCTTTGATTCTTTAATCAGTTTCTGCAATTCTTTTAGAATTGCTTCATCCTTCTTATCTCCATCTTTAATTCTCTTATCCACAGATTTTTTAAAATCCTGTAATTGCTTAGCGACTATTGCATTGATTGCCACCATAGCAGAAGAACAATTGGCAGTAGAACCTACTGCTCTAAATTCAAATCTATTTCCTGTAAAAGCAAACGGTGAAGTTCTATTTCTGTCTGTATTATCCAATAAAATCTGAGGAATCTTTCCTATACTTAATTTTAATTCAGTTTTTGCTTCAGGAGTCATCTTTCCGGCTTTGATGGACTTCTCTAACTTATCCAACATATCAGACAATTGAGTGCCTATAAAGACAGAAATAATAGCTGGAGGAGCTTCATTTGCCCCAAGCCTATGATCGTTTGAAGCTGAGGCAATACTAGTTCTTAAAATATCAGCCTGATCTGCAATCGCTTTAATTGTATTAACAAAGAAGGTTAAAAACCTTAAATTCGTTTTTGGATTCTTTCCTGGTGACAATAAATTAACCCCAGTATCGGTACCTAATGACCAGTTATTATGCTTTCCACTTCCATTAACCCCAGCAAATGGTTTCTCATGAAACAAAACTCTGAAATCATGCTTCCTCGCAATCTTCTCCATCAAATCCATTAATAGCAAGTTGTGATCAACCGCTATATCTGCTTCTTCAAAAACAGGAGCACATTCAAATTGATTTGGAGCTACTTCATTATGTCTTGTCTTAACTGGAATACCCAGTTTTAAGGCTTCAATCTCCAATTCCTGGATAAAAGCCAACGCCCTTTCTGGAATAGAACCAAAATAATGATCATCTAATTGCTGCCCCTTAGCTGGCATATTACCAACAAGTGCTCTACCTGACATCATTAAGTCTGGTCTTGCATTGTATAACGCAGCATCTACTAAAAAGTACTCTTGCTCCCATCCTAAAGTTGCTCGTACTTTAGTAATGTCTTTATCAAAATATTGACATACATCAGTTGCTGCCTTATCAATACAATCCAACGCTTTAAGCAAAGGCATTTTATGATCAAGCGCCTCACCGGTATAAGCAATAAATATAGTAGGTATACAAAGCGTAGTTCCCATCACAAAAGCAGGAGATGTTGGATCCCATGCAGTATAACCTCTTGCTTAAAATGTCTTCCTAATACCTCCATTTGGAAAAGAAGAAGCGTCCGGCTCTTGCTGAACCAAAAAACTTCCTTCAAATTGTTCGATAGCTTTCCCATCTTCTATTGGTGTAAAAAACGCATCATGCTTTTCAGCAGTAGCGCCTGTTAAAGGCTGAAACCAGTGCGTGTAATGAGTTACCCCTTTGGACATTGCCCAATCTTTCATTGCTGTAGCAATCTGGTCAGCAATATGCCTTTCAATTCTTTCCCCATTCTTGGTTGCAGAAACAACACACTTAAAGGCTTCATCTGTAAGATGAGCTCTCATAGCAGAAATATTAAAAACATTACTACCGTAATACTCTGAAACTTTTTGACTAGGCATTGCAGCGTATTTAGGTTTACGCTCCAACAATTCTTCTAATGCTTTAAATCTAACAGATGACATATTTTTTTGAATTAATTTTAGACAAAAGTAATCCAATTCAATAAATAATTTAGAAATAAATAGAAAATTTTACCAACACCCCCTAAAAAATAGGGGTCATTTTCTTTTTTTTTGCCAAAAAACCACAAAACGCAACCTAAATAATGCCTTTTGTTCTCAAAACAACTAAAACAATATAAGTCACATAGCTAATTAACAAAATCACACCTTTCAACTTCCCAATCTTAGACCCAAGATATAAAACGGGCACTAACAACAGTGAAATCCCAAGCATCCACCACATATCAAAAGACATCACTTCTTGCTCAACTGCAATCGGCTTAACCATAGCAGTTATACCTAATACAGCAAAAATATTAAAGATGTTTGACCCTATTAAGTTACCTACAGAAATATCGCTCTGCTTTTTCAAAGCAGCCATAATGCTAGCAACTAATTCTGGTGCGCTAGTACCTAAAGCAACAACAGTAACACCTATCACGCTATCACTCAAATTAAACGATCTGGCAATTTCAGTTGCCCCACCTACAAACCAGCCAGAACCAAAATACAAACCAAACATACCACCAAGCAGAAACAAAAATGACATTCCTGTAGAAGACTCCTTCTCCTCTGCCTCTGCCTCACTCTCTAGCTTAGCTGCAATTTCCTTTTTAGTGGACTTTCTGGATTTTCGAATTAAGTAATAAGTAAAACTAAGTAAGATTACTACAAAAACCAACCCTTCTACAAACTCCAAATTGAGGTTTAAAGCGAAAATATAAAACAACACAGATGCAAACATCATAATCGGATAGTCCAACATCTTCGTTTGCTTTTCCGCTACAATAGGAAAAATGATTACCGTCACACCCAGCACCAAGGCTAAATTAGCGATATTGGAACCTATAACATTACCTATTGCAATTCCAGGATTACCTCCCATAGCACTTTGAATACTGACTAACAACTCAGGAGCCGAGGTTCCAAAAGAAACAACAGTCATCCCTATCACTAAAGGACTAATCTTCATTGCTGACGACAAACCTACAGCACCACGCACCAATAATTCGCCTCCGACAATTAGCACAGCTAACCCCAGGAGCAAAATTAAAATATCCATAAATTATAATTTGATTTTTGTCTGATCGATTGTACCCTTAATCTCATCTGCAATCTCCTTAACATCAGAAGTTTTATCTTTTGTTGAGTTTGCAATATCTCTCTGAATGTCTTGAGTAGCATCTTTAATCTGACGAATTCCTCGCCCCATATTCCTAGCCAAACTTGGAATACTATCAGCCCCAAAAACCATCAGAACAATCAGTAAAACCACCAAGATCTCACCACCACTTATACTATTTAAAAACAACAAGGCCATAATCAAATACAAAGGTATAAAAAAAGGCCACTCAAAACAAGTGACCTTTCATTGTAATAAATTCTAAATATTATAGCATCCCATTAACAGTTCTTACAGCTTCTGCGCTATCCATTAATTTTGCTTTTTCAGCAGCAGTCAATTCAATCTCTACGATTTTCTCAACACCACCTTTACCTATAATGACTGGAGCACCCATACAGATATCTTTCAACCCATACTCACCGTCCAACATTACCGAACAAGGAATCATTTTCTTTTGATCACAAGCAATTGCTTGAACAATTGTAGAAACTGCGGCACCTGGTGCGTACCAAGCTGAAGTCCCTAACAAACCTGTCAACGTAGCTCCACCAACCTTAGTATCTTCAGCTACTTGATTCAATCTTTCTTCTGATAGGAAGTTTGAAACTGGCACTCCATTTCTAGTTGCCATCCTAGTTAAAGGAAGCATTCCTTTGTCACTGTGAGCCGCTATAACCATTCCATCCACATCAGAAGTTGGACAAGCCAAAGCCTCCGATAATCTATATTTAAATCTTGCGCTATCTAAAGCACCACCCATACCAATTATTCTATTTTTAGGCAATCCAGTAGTTTTATGCACCAAATATGCCATTGTATCCATAGGGTTACTTACTACAATTATAATAACGTTTGGAGAATGCTCTAGTAGACTTGTTGACACAGACTTAACAATCCCAGCATTAATTCCTATCAATTCTTCTCTCGTCATTCCTGGTTTACGTGGAATCCCACTTGTAATTACTGCAACATCACTTCCTGCTGTCTTTGAATAATCACTAGTACTACCTGTAATTTTGGTATCAAAACCGTTTAATGACGCACATTGCATCAAATCCATAGCCTTACCTTCAGCAAAACCTTCTTTAATATCTACCAAAACAACTTCTGACGCGAAGTTTTTCATTGCAATGTACTCCGCGCAACTTGCACCTACAGCACCTGCTCCTACTACAGTAACTTTCATATTTTTATTAAATTATATATTAATTAATTTTGTTTAATCTGGTTACGAAGTTAAAAAAATAAGAAGAGACTCTTTTAAAAGCACACGAATTTTTCAAACTAATTTTAACTTCGTGCAATTAATTTATTTTTTTTCAATTAGTCAGGCAACCTTTAAAAACTTATCCGTTTTATAGTCGGAACAAAAATGAAGTCAAGCGAAAGAGATCTCAAGGAATGGATAGACGGATGTAAAAACAACGACCGTTTCTGCCAGCGCAAAATCTACGAATATCTCTACAGTCCAATGATGATTGTCTGTCTAAGGTATGCCGAAGACAAGCAAGAAGCAAGTGATATTTTGCAAGACGCATTTTTGAAGGTCTTTGACAAAGTTAGATTATACAATGATGAAGGATCATTTGAAGGTTGGGTAAGACGAATTGTCGTTAACTCCTCCATTGATGCCATCAGAAAAAAGAAAAAAGAAATTCTTTCTGATGACACATCAATTTATCAAAATCACGAGTCTGAAGATGATGATGACACATCCGCTTATGAAGGAATTGGAGTTAATGATGTAGTAACCGCTATGCAAAAGCTCTCACCGGTATACCAAGCAGTCTTTAACATGTATGTGATGGACGGAATGACTCATCAAGAAATTGCCAATGAATTAAACATAAGCGTTGGCACTTCAAAATCTAACTTATCTAAGGCAAGACAAAAGATTAAAAATATATTAATAGATAAATTGCATAGCAATGAGTAATAACAAATTAAATAATTTCGATCAATTACTGAAAAGTAAGATTGAAAGTCATAAAGTGGCTTTCAATGAAAGTGATTGGAATAACTTGCAAGACAAGTTACCTACTAGTACTGCAAAGCCATTTTACAAAAATGTTTGGTTATGGAGTGGAGCTGCAGCTATCGCGATCCTAATCACTTCGGTAGTACTGATTCAAAACAAACAAACTAAAACTACTACACAAAAAACAATAAACAACAATTCACAAAACGATCTATCTGTTAAGGAAAATTCGAACAATAAATCATTAGATATAAAAGAAAGCATCTTGGCAGAAAACACTAACAAGAATGTCTTACCAATAAATATTGAAAAAGAAAAAGCCATTGAAAACTATGATTCTGAAAAATCATTAACTAATAATAAAGAAACTGAAACCACAGCTTCACAAAA
>CAJYBK010000069.1 GCA_913064955.1 uncultured Flavobacteriales bacterium | reverse complement strand
TATGTTTTGCTCTTTTAAAGAAGCCCATGAGAATGGTGGGAAAAATAGCACAGTCGGATGGCTCTGTTGATAATAGTAATACTGCTATTCCAATTTCAAGAAATGAAATAGTTTTTACTCCTGAGGACAGTAGCGATAATAATGTAATTTTACAATACAATCTTAAATCAAAGAAGCTAAAAAAAATGGCATAAGAGTTACTTGTGATATCGCAGCTCATCAACTACACTTCCTTGACTCCGATCTTAAAACATTTGACACCAATCTAAAAGTGACCCCGCCTTTCAGAACCCAACAGCATAAAGACGATTTAATTGAGGCATTGAAAAACAATATCATTGATGTAATAAGTTCCGACCACTCACCTTGGGATGTAGAAGAAAAACAAAAAGAGTTTGACCACGCTAAATTCGGAATCAACACTTTAGAAACAACCTTCTCTACTGCTTTAGATAATCTATTAGAAGCAACTGGATTAGAGTCTATTATCACGAAACTATCTATCAACCCAAGAAGCATTTTGCAATTGGATATCCCCATTTTAAAAACCGGATTTGAAGCCAACTTCACACTGTATAATCCAACAAAAAAATGGACCCCCTCTGCCAATGACTGGGCATCGAAAAGTAAAAACTCTCCATTCATTGGGAAGGAATTGACAGGTGTAGTTTACCAAACTATAAAGCACTAAAATGAGCAACAAGACCTACCCAATAAACAAAACCAAAGAAGAGTGGAAATCCAAATTGACAGATTTTGAATTCGAAGTACTTAGAAACAAAGGAACAGAAAGACCATTCAGCGGAGAATTCAATGACCATAATGCCGAAGGCACCTACACATGCAAGGGCTGTGACTTAGAGCTATTCACCAACGATATGAAGTTTAACTCTCATTGCGGTTGGCCAAGTTTTGACCAAGAAATAAAGACTGCTAAAATTGACAAAATAGTTGACAAAACGCATGGAATGATTAGAACAGAGATTCTATGCGGCAACTGCGGCTCTCATCTTGGGCATTTATTTAACGATGGACCCACAGAAACTGGAGAGCGATATTGCGTCAACTCCATTTCATTGAACTTCAAAAAAGACTAACCTAGTTCGGAAACATTTGATTAAACTGATCTTTTGTTCCATTGAACACATTAAGATCTACAAAGCCTTTCACTCCTTCTACAGACCCTTTTGAACTGTATTGCCAAAACTCATACAACACTCCATCACCTATATCTGGCCTTTTGTAGGTATTTCTCACCCATATTAAACAATCGTCAAAATCACTTGCAGCCAAGTATTTTAGGTAGAAATCTTCATTGCAATACAGAACGGGACTTACATTGTAAAAGTCTTTAATTTTAGTTACGAATACCAACAAACTCTTTCGAAAACCACCTACATCTACTGCACTATTGCAATTCTTATCATACTCTAGATCTATAGCAGGAGGAATTCCTCCTATACTTTTTGGCACAACATTCGAGAAGTTTAGAAACTGCTCAGTAGGTGTTTTACAGAAACTATAGTAATGATATGCACTAACTTTCAAACCTGCTTTCTGCGCTTCCTTCCAATTGTAAACAAAGTTATTATCCCTATGATCACCTCCCTCCGTAGCCTTTATAAAAGCAAATGCATATCCACTTTCCGAAACCTCCTCCCAATTTATAACACCCTGATGATGTGAAACATCAACCCCTCTAACCGGATACATAGAAACATTTGGGTTATTCAATCCTAGGACTCCACTTACCACCAAAAAATACCCCGCAACCACAACTACAATTAAGCCAATTGCAATAAAAAGCAGCCAACGATAGAACACGTTCATAAGCGCCTATCCTTTATAATTTAACAACTTAGACTTAATTTGAGGTATGAACTTCTCATCATTTGTAAAAACCACCACCTTACATTCTAACTCAGTACTAGTCTGAGAAACAATTTCAAACTTTGGCTTTACGCTATCCACAACAAATGGTATTCTAGCAATCACCGCTTTAATTTTTTTCTCAAATTCAGCATATTCCCCTTGCGATGTTTTCAAAATCAACACGCATGATCTCAGATACTTAGCACTAGTAGGTTTAATTTCTACATCACCTACAATCTGGCTATACGGAATTTGCAATATTTCTCCTTTTTCGGTCTCTAATTCTAACTTAGTATTATTTAAAGCGAGTATTTTCCCAGCAAACTCCTTCACTTTCAACCTTTGTCCTGCTATATTACCTCGCTGAAACTTAAACACTGTACCTTGGAACAACTCCTTTACATATCCCCAGGAGATAATTACAAGCCCCGTAGTGACTCCTAATGTTAAAAAAGGACTCTTTGTACCTAAATTCAATACAACCTCTAAAAACAAAAGAAAAAACACCACATTACGCACGGCTGGCAAATAAAACTCCAAGCGATCATGCCATAAGTCGTTTTTAACAAATGGCAGCAACACTTTCATTATAGCCCAATAAGAACAGTAAATTATAGTAATTTTAAAAACTACACCAATAAAATATGACTGTAAAACCAAGATTCCCATAACTATATAATGATTTGATGTTTTCTTAAATAAGTCACGATGAATATCATAACATAAGGATTAACCTGCAATTCATTGGACAATGACTTAATAAGCACTTTACTTCTTAATAAATTCTCCACTTCAATTTGAAAATCAAACACATCATCTTGAAACAGTGCTAAAAGTTCATCCATACTGATTGACTTCCTCATTATAACCTGATAAAGCATTAACTCCCATTCCGGTTTTAAGGTAAAATCTAACTCCTTGTGGTCCAAATCTGACAACACAAATACATTATTTTCCACACCTTCCATTGCGCCAAGCCAATAATACATGGCACTTCCAATATTCCCATGACAATTAGCATTAATTTTTGTGAAAATTCTATTCTGCAAACGCAACTTAGTATCCACTTCATGCTTGTCATTCCAAAAGAACTTCATTCCACCTACCTCATGTCTTTCCATGATAATTGTCTTCAAAGCAGTTGTAGACAAAGGTCTCACCATAATAGTAGAAAGCACATAATCATCTATTGCATAGACATCCTTTGCAAAATTGTAAAAATGAATATTGCAATCAACCAGAAACAATACCCTATGAAAATGTCTATGAAAAACATTCAGTAAACTTATTATCGAATCACCACCTTCTTCTTCTCCCCAGTAAAATTCCAAATCACTAACTGAAACAACGGAACCATCTGGCAAACTATTCAAAATAGAGTCTATATCTTTATAAACCCCAGTAGTCTTCTGCAACAATGCCTCAAAACTCGTTCTTCTTGACTGACCTTTATCAATATGAATTACCTCTACACCTTGATAAACTGTGTTTATGAAATTTTGCTTAACATAGGTCTTTCCACTTTGAAGTTCTCCAGTAAACAATATAATTCCTGAACTTCCAGCATTCCACTTCTTCACCGCGCTAGAAGCTAGTTCCAACTCAACTTCTCTCTGCTTCAAAACCTCATTGGGAGCGATTTGCTTACCAGTAAACAACTGCTGATAATAATAAGGCAATCGCTTAGAAACTTCATCGTTCAAGGCTACAGAAGACACAAAATCTCCTAGCCTACTCTGCAAATTGAGTAAACTTTTTGTTCTATTCTCAAAAGATGATTTACTGACTGTATCTCTCAACCTGATCAGTACATTATCCAATTTCTGATCTATCTTTCGAAGTGTTGTTTTTGTTCTACCTATATACTCCGCACCACTAGTCATCGCCTTGCTCTTCAAATAAGCAGATTGCGAAAAGTTAGTTTGATTAAGCAAAACATCTACATCAAGGATATCGTTGAGTTTCCCCACATAAACATCACTATTAGTCTTTAGGGATTGGAGCACATTGTTCACACACTCTAAATAACCATCTAATTTCTGACTTATCAAATCTCGTATTGACTGTTCATCTTCTAGCCTTGCTTGACTATCATCGTAGTGATACTGCAACAATTTCAAAGATTTATTTAATTCCGAAACGTGATTCTTCAACTCTAAGTCTGCAGCATTAAAAGTTTGCCCAATTGGCACAAAGAACTCCCTTTCAATTGCAAAAGTCGTTGTCTTTTTAAACGCTATCAAAGCCACATTGACGTTTTCTTGATTTTTCTCAAAACCGTTCAATGACTCTGGTGCAATAACTTTTACCTCTTCAGAAAGTCTAGCAAGTTCTTCATTCAATACACCGTTCAACTTATTCAACACACCACTCACAACAACGGAACTTGTTATTCCACGCTCCGATTTGATATATTCACTCTTATCCAACTCCAACCAAGACTGCACATTAGCACCAATGTCTTTCTTGTCTTCTTTGATAATATTAACCAGACCTTTCGCAGCACTGACTACCTCTTCACCTAGCGCCAATTGAAGACCTTGCAACTGGAATAAACTTTCCAACTGATTCGTTAGAAGTTTTTGATTGGAAACAAATGCATCGGGATACTTACTTAGACCAAAAAGCACTTTCTTTATTTCTTGATCATTTCTTTCCTCCTCACGATCAGCGACTACAGCCTCTATCATAACATTTTCAGAATCATCAATCACCTTTTGTAAGAACTTCTGAATGTAGTTTTTTGAAAACTGTTGAAATATATTCTGCTCACGCTTAATTACCGTTTCTAGTTTCTCAAGAATCTCATCGAAAGAAACTCCATCCTGAACACTTTTCATTAAATAATTGTTAAGCATAAAGCCCGACAATCCATTCACATTTAAGACTTTTTTGAAATCCTTTAAATAACTAGTTTCAATGTGATGATTGATAGATTTAGCAATTTGAAATTTATGCTTCCCTGCATTCTTCGCTACTTTCGACTTCCATTTCTGAACCTCTTTACTATCAGTGGCAGACTTAGCATAGTATGAACTATCAAACTGCAAGAAGAAACTACTTGGCACATCCGACACAACATCTTGGCAATCTATCAACAGGGTCTTCATACCTTTCTGAAGACTTCTCTTAATATCTACAATTCGATTCTCTTTGAAATCATCAAATGCTGCTTTCAATTGGGATTCTCCTTTTAATTCAGATTCTTGAATCCCTTTCACTACCTTAATAAACGAATGATAAACCTCTTGGTAAGACTGATAAACTTCTTGACTGAATTTGTAATGAAGATCATACAATTCACCACCAATCTTTGCAGTCAACTGATCTACTTCTTCAAACATGGAACTTTGAGCAGTAAAATCGACCTCTTTTCTTTCAAACTCCAACAAGCTTTGAATCTCTGCGTATTCCTTTTGAAGGCTAGGATCCAAGTTAATATCTTCATAGAAATGTGTAGACGCTCTAAAAATCAAAGTTGTTCCAATATCATGTAACAACGAATTAGTATTCTCAATAAATACTTTCTCATTGTGCTCCTGGAAAAATGGTAACTCTAAGAAAATCAGATCCGTTTCAATAGAGTATTTCCTCACTAACTCATAAAGAGACTTTTGCTCCAATTCATTATTGACTACAACAATCTCTGCCTCAATTCGATTTGTTTCGCATTTGGAAGAAATAATCTTTTCAATATAATCAGCCGTACTGTTATCTCCATTGTTATACAATATTCTCACTTTCAGTTGAGACCATTCTACAGAATCCATCATGAACTTACTCAAGTATAAGGACAAATCACAGTACTCGTCAAAATGAGACCACCATATATCTAATGTCTTTTTCTCTCCAAAACCATATCTTTCATCATAATCCAAAAACAGGACATTCATGTCCATTTGCGTCAGATAATCTGTCATTTGAGCAAACTCCTCTGGCTGTGATGAGTTTCTAGCCCAACCCATCATTACTGTATTCGGATCAATCCCAGAAAAACCATATGAATTTGCAATATTCTCAATACCACGATAGATATTCTGACACTCTTGTTGTCTGTAAAAAATGGACCCATCATTTTCATCCATCTCTACCTTTGTTTGCTGATGCTTTGGAAAAAGTACTTTAGCCGATTTATTCTCAATTAGGTCAAAATTGGAAATCATACCATTTTTACCTGCGATACTCTTAGAGAAGTCAATCAATTCTTTTCTTCGGCTTGATTCACCTGAAAACAATAACACATTAGGCTCCCAGTTTCTTTTGTGAGTTGATTTTTTCTGAAGGTTTTTCAGCCCTGTTTTAACCAAGGAGAACCATACACTATTCCACACATCACCTGAACCTGAATCCAAGTGTTTTTTAGAATAATAAAAGAACAAAAGAATAACCGCTCCAATTGCAATTAACGCGGCCACCAAGTTTAATTGAATCATTAAAATTGCCGTTGCCACCGCACCCAGCAATGGAATAAAAATGGATATTTTAAATGAAGGTTTAAAATCAGGACTTGCCCATTGCTCTAAAAAGCAGGACATATTAATAAATAAATAGGCTGTCATATAAAACATGGCCACAATCTCTGCAATCGCGTTCAGTTCACCAATCATGATACCACAAAACGCAATAATGGCAGTAAGAATCAATGCGTTACGAGGCTCATTATTTACACCCACTCCTTTCCCAAATAACTTTGGTGTGATTGTATCCATCGACATGGCTTGTAGTATCCTAGGAGCTCCCAAGACCCCACCTAAAGCACTTGATAAAGTTGCACCCCAAATACCAGCTACTACAAACAACCCTCCGTACCATGCAAATTCAACAATAGCGTTATAATTTGTCTTTAAAATATTAGAAGGAATAGAATAATATAGAAAAAGTGACAGACCAAGATAGACAATTAAACCAACCGCAATAGCCATCATAGTACCCCACGGAATAGACTTAACCGGATTCTTCAAATCCCCAGACATGGCTACACCCGCAGTAAAACCAGTAACAGCTGGAAAGAATATTCCAAACAGTACAGCAAAACTAACGGAAGGCATAGACTCCACTCCTTCCTTTAAGCCTGATGCGTCTCCAAAACCAATTGAAACCAATGACAATGCGATAATTGCTAAAATGAAATACTGAGCCTTCATAGCTAGGCTAGTACTAATCAATGCTAAGGTAACTACCAGCGCGAGGGCAATACTACCCCCTACTCTAAGATGATTTACAGAATAATCTTCGAAATTAAAGACAACCAAAGCACTTTCGGCAAATCCAATTAAGTAAAGTGCAATACTCAAAGCTGTCGCCACAAAGATGGTCACCCCAATTGCTCCGCCAATAGGAAGTCCTAAACTTCTAGACAGCATGTAGTAAATTCCACCTGCCTTAATTTTCTTGTCAGTTGCAACCGATGAAACGCTTAATCCCGTTGTTATGGATATTACATGCGCAAAAACGATAATCCCAATGGTCATCCAAATACTAGAGGAGTTACCGACCACGGCACCCATCCTCATGTACATAATTACACCAAGAATTGTTAAGATAGAAGGAGTAAAAACCCCAGCAAATGTTCCATACTTCTTTATTCCACCCACGATAAACCTATTTTCAGTAAAAATGGCAAAAAAAAATGAGACATCCTTAATCTGTTAATATCTTTATCTTTGAAATTAATCATCAATTTTCAATTGCAATTATGACTTCAGAAATATTCAAAGATTTAAAAGTGGTTGAGTTGGCTAGTGTACTTGCTGGTCCATCGGTAGGAATGTTTTTTTCGGAATTAGGTGCAGAAGTAATCAAATTTGAAAACGCTTTGACTAAAGGTGACGTTACAAGAAGTTGGAAATTACCATCAGAAAAGAAAGAAGATATCTCCGCCTACTTTTCCAGTATCAACTTTGGTAAAAAGCATTATTTGGTTGATTACAACCTTCGGGACGACATGGATAAGGTAATAGGCTCCATAAGGGATGCAGATATTGTCATTTGTAATTTTAAAGAGGGACTAGCGAAAAGGTTCAACCTTGACTACAAGCACCTATCAACTATTAATCCTAAAATGGTTTATGCTCAACTTACAGGATTTGAATCCACCAAGGAGAGAGTTGCTTTTGACGTGGTGCTTCAGGCTGAATGCGGTTATATGTTCATGAATGGAGACAAAGATTCTCCTCCTACAAAAATGCCTTTGGCATTTATGGATGTTCTGGCTGCGCACCAAATGAAAGAAGGGATCTTAACTGCATTAATTAAAAGATATAAAACCAACAAAGGAAGTTACGTAGAATGCTCATTGGAGAAAAGCGGACTAGCATCCCTTGTTAATCAGGCATCTAATTATTTAATGGCCAATCATGTGCCGCAAAGAATTGGGTCCCTACACCCTAACATCGCACCTTATGGAGAAATCTTCCGAACAGCAGACAACAAGCAAATTGTTTTAGCAATAGGTTCCGATAAGCAGTTTGAGAAACTTTGCAATCTACTAATTATCAATTCACACCAAGAAGAAAAATTTTCTACAAATAAGAGCCGTGTGAAGAACCGAATTGAACTTGCTCGAATATTGAATTTAAAAATATCACAACTGAAAAGCGACTTTTTTCTAGAAAACTGTCACAAAAATCAAATTCCTGTAGGGCAAATTAAAAACATGAAGGAAGTATTTGAAAATCCCACTGCAAAGTCTATGATACTAGAAGAGAAAATTGAAAATACTCAAACAAAAAGAATTTCTAGTATCGCTTTTAAGATTCATTAGCAATTTCTTCTTTTGAATTTGCTTTTTGCTTGTATTCTTTAATCGTTTTCTGAAGTAATTTAGCCAACTTATTAGAGTCCATATTTTCTAACTGGGTGCCGAAGTAATAAGTTTTCTCTTCATAATGTAATGCAATGGTTCCCTGACCTACTTGCCAAAAGGAGTCATTCATTACCTTACCAAAAGATGCCGGGTTTACATAGACATCCTCTATGCTAGTCGGTTCAATTTTATTTAAATCATACACTTTCGCGTCACCAAACTTGAATATTGAATCTTTAATGGAAAGTTCTTTTTCATCAATTCTAATCACTTCTAAACCAAACCTCCTCCAAAGAAAGGCTTTGGTAATTCTAATTTCAAAGTAGATCCAAAACATCAGAAGCACTCCAAAGACGATTATCTCCTTACCGGACTTCATTTCAAAAAACATGTAATAAACAAATGCCAAACCGCAAAAAGACCATGCAATCAACCATGCAATTAAAGAATACATTTGCCATTTCTCGATTGTTGGAGAAATCACAATCGTTTGACAATCATCGTGCTTTTTGAAAGTAATTCTACTTGTTAATTTCTTCATTTTACTCATAGTCCACAAAGATAATGTAGTTATTTCAAAAACTAAATTTAAATGCTTTAAAGGATGAATATAATTCTGCTATTTTTATATATTTGTAGGCATCTATGATTTAGGCATAGACTTTGCAAATAGTAATTGAAATCATAAAAAAAATTATAATGAAAAAATTAATAGTCGCACTATTTATAGGATTATACATCTTCAATCCTTCAACGGCTTCGGCACAGGAGTATGAGGATTTACTTGTAATGCTAGTAGATGAAAAGTATGAAAAATGTTTTGACAAAGCATTGAAGTATACTGAAAATGACAAAACTAAGAACGATGCTATGCCATACCTATATGCATCGCAAGCTTTATATGCAATGAGTCAAGACCACAAATACATTGACATCTTCCCAAAAGCATACAAGGACGCTATATCTTTTGCTAAGAAATACAGAAAAAAAGACAAAGAGTACGCATACAGAGAAGATGCGGAGCCTTTCTTGGAAAAAATGAAACTAACAATTCTTGAAGATATCGAGAATTACAACCTTGGAGCAGATGAAAAATCTTATAAAAAATCCTTAGGTTTTATGAAGAAAGTTGAGCCTATTGACCCAGCCTGTGTTGGTAGTCAATTGCTAAGAGCTGAATTGGAGATTTTAACCAAGAATAAAACAGAAGGACGTAAAATGTTCGCTGCTGCGCTAGAATCAATTAAGAAGATTGGCGAAGAAGTGCAATTTGAAGACTTAACATTGTCTCAGCAAAAATATTTGAAATATGCTCTAATGTTTGTTGCTAAAAGCTATGCAGAAAGTGATTTAACTAAATCTAGAGACATCATCAGTATTGGTCAGCCATATTTTGGTGAGCCAAATGAAGGTTGCTTGATTGAAGATAATGAAGACTTTAAAAAACTATACAAAACTATCACAGGGTAATCATCTGTATTAGGACATAAAAAAAGCCGAACCAATGTGGATTCGGCTTTTTTTATGCTCAGTTTTATAGTTATACTAATTTGCCGTACAAATCATAATGGTCCGCAGAAGTAATCTCCACATCTGCAAACCTACCCAATGTTACGAAAGTTTCAGAATCTTTCTTTACCAATACTTCATTATCCACATCAGGTGAATCGAATTCAGACCTACCAATGAAATAATCTCCTTCTACTCTATCAAATAAGACCTTATAAGTCTTCCCTATCCTTTCTTGATTTAACTCATAAGAAATACCTGATTGTAAATCCATGATTTCTTCCGCTCTTTCGTGTTTAGTTTCCGCTGGAACATCGTCCTCCACATTAAATGCATGTGTATTCTCTTCATGCGAATAGGTGAAAACCCCTAATCTTTCAAACCTCATCTCTCCTACCCAGTCATACATTTCTTGAAAATCGGCTTCAGTCTCACCTGGATATCCAACTATCAATGTAGTTCTTATAGCAATGCCAGGGACTTGTTTTCTTATTTCATGAACCAATGATGTAGTCTTCTCTCTGTCAATCCCTCTTCTCATAGCCTTCAAAATTTTTGAAGACCCATGTTGCAAAGGCATATCCAAGTATAAACAAACTTTTTTATTATCTCTAATTTGATCTAAAACATCCATTGGAAATCCAGAAGGATATGCATAATGCAATCTTATCCACTCTATTCCTTCCACCTCAGAAACTTTCTGAATCAATTCAGCCAAATTTCTTTTCTTATAAATATCTAAACCGTAATAAGTTAAATCTTGTGCTATAAACATCAATTCTTTAACTCCTTGTGCTGCCAAAGATTCTGCATTTTTCACTAATTGCTCAATTGGTGTAGAGACATGTTTTCCTCTCATTAATGGGATAGCACAGAATGAACAAGGTCTATCACATCCTTCTGCTATTTTGAAATAAGCAAAATGAGAAGGCGTAGTCAATAATCTTTCTCCTACTAATTCATGTTTATAATCTGCTTTTAGTGTCTTCAGTAATTTAGGTAACTCTCTTGTTCCAAAATAAGCATCTACATCAGGTATCTCACCTTCTAAATCTCCTTTATATCGCTCACTTAGACAACCGGTAACATACAACTTATCTACTTGACCATCTTTCTTTGCTTCAGCATATCTAAGTATGGTGTTAATAGACTCTTCTTTAGCATTGTCAATAAATCCACAAGTGTTAATGATAACAATTTCAGAATCATCCTGCTTAGCCTCGTGTTCTACATCAAATTTATTGGCTTTCAATTGTGCCATCATGACTTCAGAATCGTAGATATTCTTAGCGCATCCCAATGTAATCACATTGACTTTATTCTTTTTGAGTGTTTTGGTTTTCATTACTGACGAAAAATATGATTTGAAGATTTAATAAGCCTATTCTAAATTAGAACCCTTGAATAATGAATCCACAAACTCAGTTTTATTAAATACTTGCAAATGCTCCATTCCTTCCCCTACTCCAATATACTTCACAGGAATTTTGAATTGATCACATATACCTATTACTACTCCTCCTTTAGCCGTGCCATCTAGTTTAGTTAATGCCAAAGCACTAACTTCCGTAGCCAATGTAAATTGTTTTGCTTGTTCTATTGCATTTTGTCCAGTACTTCCGTCCAAAACTAACATCACATCATGTGGTGCATCTGGAATTACCTTCTTCATTACATTTTTAATCTTAGTTAACTCATTCATTAAGTTAACCTTATTATGCAATCTTCCAGCGGTATCAATTATCACCACATCTGCTCCTTGCGCTTTAGCACTCTGCAAAGTATCAAACGCCACAGACGCTGGGTCTGCGTTCATTCCTTGCTGCACAATTGGCACATCTACTCTTTCTGCCCAAATTTTCAATTGCTCAACAGCCGCAGCTCTAAACGTATCTGAAGCGCCAAGCACAACTTTAAGTCCTTGTTTTTTGAATTGATAAGCTAGTTTTCCTATTGTAGTTGTTTTACCAACTCCATTAACACCCACCACCATTAGAACATACGGTCCGTCAACTTTTGGAATAGTAAATTCAACTGCATCTTCATTATTGGACTCATCTAAAAGTATAGAAATCTCTTCTTTTAAAATTCCTTTAAGTTCTTTAGTACTCACGTACTTATCTCGCGCTACTCTTTCTTCAATCTTTTTAATGATTTTCAAAGTCGACTCTACGCTTACATCAGAAGAAACCATGATTTCCTCAAGATCATCTAGCACTTCTTCATCTACCTCTGTTTTACCAGCGATAGAAGTGGCAATCTTGGAGAAAAAACTCTTTTTTGTCTTCTCCAAACCTTGATCTAGGTCTTCTTTTTTCTCTTTTGTAAAAAAACTTTTCCAACTCATGAATATACAGGTATTATTAACGAACAAAAGCCCCTTCCTTAAAAGGAAGAAGCTTGTTCAAATATATATTAAAGCAAGTAATTAGTTGCTTGACAACCAATCCTTAACTTTCTCGTTCAATACGATTTCTTCTTTAAATGAATAAGCTCCTGTTTTTGGAGATCTTACCATTTTGATCACTTTAGAGTGGTTCTTACCTCCACCTTTCTGTAACGATGCTACTACTTTCTTTGCCATTGCTCAAATATTATTTAATTTCTTTATGAACTGTATACTTCTTCATAACAGGATTATACTTTCTCATCTCCAATCTATCTGGAGTGTTCTTTCTGTTCTTAGTTGTAATGTACCTTGACGTACCTGCCATTCCAGACTCTTTATGTTCTGTACATTCCAGAATTACTTGAATTCTATTTCCTTTACTTTTTGCCATTGCTCAAATGTATTTTTCTTATTTCGGGGTGGCAAAGATAATATTTTTTTCTTTGCTTCATATTATTATTAGTTAATAATCTGTATTTTTTTCATGAATTGCTTTCCACCAGCTTCAATCCTTATCAAATAACTACCCTTTGCTAATTTTTCAATATTAATTTCCTCTTTGGCGTTGGTTATCTTTTTATTCCAAACCACTCTTCCTGACTGATCTAATATAGATACACTACCATTAGGATTAGACAATTCAGATAAATCCAATACAAAGATACCCTGTGAAGGATTTGGATAAACATTTATTTGATTATTCAATACCTCTTCAACGCCTAAGCAATTGTCGACCGTCAACACTAAAGTATCCGAGCCAACACAATTCCCTTCCGTTGCAGTCAAAACAAAGGTTTGTACACTTGGACCTGTAAATGGTCCTGCACTTATTTGTTCAGTAACTTGTCCTGAATTCCATGAATATGAATCATATGTCCCTGCAGTTAGTACAATATCTTGGTTTAGACACAACGTTGTATCTGCTCCAAGGTCAATAACCAAATCTCCAACCTCAACCATAATCGTGTCAGCAGACATACAGAATTCCTTAGTTACATCCACATAATAACTATACATTCCATTTACCATAGTATCCGTATCAATCATTAATGTACTGGTCGTAGACAAATCATTCCACACATAAGAATCAAAACCTGCTCCAGCATCAAACGATAGCATTGTCCCTGCGCAAACTGAAGTGTCTGCACCTAAGGAAAATAAAGCATCAACTACCCTTACATTTCCTGGACAACTTATATTAGTACTACTCTGAGACCAGATAGGTGTTACTATATTAAAATTACGATCAATTGTAAAATTACCTCCTGTGTTATATACATGAAAAGTATCTAAAGTATTTGGCGTTGCATCTCCGTAATTAATTATACTTGTACCAAACAAACCAGAATAAGTTGAGAAATTAGGATTGTAATGCTTGTTAAATAGTGCAGAATCTCCTTCATTAATTGTCATTTGCAAAGTAAGTGTATCTCCTGCGCACAAAACACTGTCAGTAGTAATTGCAGTTCCAGAGAAGTTATACTCCACTAAAGGCTCTATAATAGGATTAAAACCCCATCCTGCACAAAAAGGACCTAAATCATACCATCCACTCCATGTTCCTGCGTCTTCATGGTAATAAGTAAATTCGGTAGGTGTAGCCGCTGCATTTCCATCATAATTAATGGCCATAAAAATATTAGCATCTGTTAAATTACTGACTGAAAGAAAGTAATCTCCTTCTATTTGGATTGGACTTGAAAAAACAGC
>CAJYBK010000068.1 GCA_913064955.1 uncultured Flavobacteriales bacterium | reverse complement strand
CGCAAAAATATATTAATTTCACCTAACACTGGAACTAAAACATCAACTAAAAAAAGATAAGATTCAAAGCCTACTGAAAACTTTAGGTCCTGGAATTCTTTTTGCATCCACCTGCATAGGTGTTTCTCACTTGGTTCAATCCACACAAGCAGGCGCCAGTTACGGTCTTTCTTTATTGTGGGTGATTATCTTAGCGAATGTTTTAAAGTACCCATTCTTCGAGTATGGTTCACGTTATGCCAATGCAACAGGAGAAAGTATCATTGACGGCTATAAGAAATTGGGCAATTGGGCTCTCTACCTATATATATTTGTAACATTGGTTACCATGTTCTTTGTAACAGCAACCGTAGGTAATGTTACTGGAGGTTTCTTACAGAACTTATTTGGATTCCCTTCCTTACTTTGGACCAATGTGGGGTTATTTGTGGTTTGTGCTGCCATACTAATAATCGGAAAATTCAAAGTACTTGATTCTTTAGTGAAAATTATTGGTATTGTACTTTTAGTGAGTACCATCGCTGCTTTTATAGCCGCCCTTTATCAAGGTCCTTCAGGCGACACACCACTTTTCTCAGGTGATTGGTTTCCGCAAAACATTTTTCTTATTGCTTTGATGGGTTGGATGCCCACCGCTGTAGATTTGAGCGCATGGAATAGTTTGTGGACAGTAGAAAAAATCAAAACCACGGGATATCATCCTACTCTTAAAGAAACATTATTTGACTTTAATTTTGGATATTTAGCATCTACAGTACTTGCAATTTGCTTTGTAACCATGGGCGCGTTCATAATATTCGGTACAGATAATTCCATGGGAGAAGGAGCCGCAGCATTTAGTAATGATGTAGTCAACCTTTACTCTTCCACTTTGGGCGCATGGTCATATCTTATTATTGCTGCAGCTGCCTTTAGCATTATGTTTGGAACTGCCATTGCTGTTTTTGATGGTTATGGCAGAGCGATGACTAAGTCCATTCAGTTGGCCATAAACCCTAAGAATTTTAACGATACAAAATATTATAGAGTCATAACCATTCTTACTATGCTTGGCGGATTCCTAGTTATACTATTCTTTCAGGATTCTTTTAAGCAACTGGTCACTTTTACAACAGTTTTCTCCTTAATTGTGGCTCCAGTGATTGCGATACTAAATACAGTTTTGGTTCAGAAAAAGAGAATTGGCGATAAAGCCCCTAAACTTTGGCTAAGAATCCTCTCTTATGCAGGTATCCTATACCTTATCATTTTTAGTATTTATGCTGTCTATTTAATAACCCTAGTTTAAATGAAATTAGTTTCATTTAACTAATTGATTTACAATTTATTTTAGCAGAATTTATTTCTATTCACAACATTTTTTTTATTGTTCACAACATTTATTAGGTAAGACTATAAAATAGGAGTAATTTCCCCGCTGATTTAAATCGATTTTCATTATGAAAAGTTATATCCTTTTAATTGGTGCGTTGTCCTTACTATCAAAAAGTCACACCCAAAACGCTATAGTCATTAATGATAATGCATTCATTGTATTAGACGGAGGTACCGCAGGTACTGAAACTGTTGTAGTGGTAGATCAATCTAATGCCAATGGAATTATTACTACCGGTACTGGAGGTAACATCATCACTATGGGTGAATTTGATTATCTTAAATGGAATAACAAAACAGGTACAGGAAATTATGTGATACCATTCACAACAGACATAGGCGCAGTTAAAATACCTTTAACTGTTAATGTAACAAGTGCTGGAGTGGGAAATGGTTATATGGCACTTTCTACTTGGGACGTTTCTCCAGGTGCAGGTAACTTTGATAATACACCTTATGCTTCAGAAGTTATTCACATGAGCGGAGCTGATGGCAGTGCTGATGTTTCTCAAAACGTAGTTGATAGATTTTGGGTAATTGATATTGATGATCCACTAGGTACTGGAGAGTTATTTACTACGGCCCCCATTTCTACTATGTCTTTTGGCTACAACACTTCAGCAGCAGAAGTTGGAGATGGTAATACAATTACTTTAGGTGATTTGGTTGCTCAACATTATGATGGAATTACAGACAAATGGTTTGGATGGTTTTCGGCAGGTACAGCCAATGGTGTGTACGGTGCGGATAATGGTACAGGTTTAGTTGCTGGTGTTACTCCTGCCGTTGGCGCATGGTATAGAACATGGACGCTATCAGACAAAAGTGGACCTCTTCCTGTAGAAATGACCTATTTTGAAAGTGAATGTGAGAAAAACGGAATTGTATTGCAATGGCAAACTGCTACAGAGATTAACAATGACTTTTTCGAAGTTCAAAAAAGTTTGAACGGTGTCGACTTTAATGTCTTGGCAAAAGTCCCAGGTTACGGTAACTCTTCTACTTACCGAGATTATACCTATACTGATGAATATGAAACCGGAAGCGGTGCTTTTTATAGAATCTCTCAGGTAGATTATGACGGAACTAGAAAAGACTATCCTGCTATTAAAACAAACCCTTGTATTAGTAGCGGAAACGTTAACGTGTACAGTGCTTACCCAGGAGAAATCACTTTGGAATTAGATCTTAACCAAGATGAAGATGTACAAGTTAAATTACTAGACAACTTAGGGAAAGAAATCGGTGTTTCAAATCTTTATGAAGGAAGAAACGGTTTTAACCAATTTAAACTAAATTACAATAATCTAGCTTTTGGAAATTACTTTGTAGTAATAAGTTCTTCTTCTTTCAATACCACCACTAAGGTTGTTTTAAAATAAAAAAATAATTAAGAATACGATGAAAATTAAATTAAGTATTATTATGTCCCTGTCATTCATGGGATATTTTGCTCAAAATGTGGGTATAAATAGTACAGGTGCTGTACCAAGTGCAGATGCAGCATTAGATGTTTCCTCAACTGATAAAGGAATTTTAATACCTCGATTAACGACTGCCGAGATTACGGCAATGGGAGCAGTTTCAAATGGTTTATTGGTTTTTAATACTACCAAGAATGACTTTGTGTTTTATAATTCAGGTGATTCCAAATGGTATAGAGCAGGTAAAGGAGATGATAATGATGTAGCAACAGTGGCACCAACTGTTAATGATGATGCTGGTGACGGTTACGATATAGGTTCGCTTTGGACAAATATTACAACCGACAAAGCATATATCTGTGTGGATCCTACAACTACAGCTGCAGTGTGGATTGAAATTACTGGGGTGGCCGATGGTGATGGTATATACGGAGGTAACGGTACTACTCCTTCTAACACAGCAGTAACAGTAACCGACAACATCAACTTTGATGCAAATACGCTATATGTGGATGGTACAAATAATAGAATAGGAATAGGAACAGCAACACCTTATGACGCATTGGATGTGAACGGAGATATTCGTCTTGGAAAATGGGCAGATGCAGGAAGTTCATTTATTGGTTATGCAAATGGAAATGTCGCAGTATCATCACTCCCAATAGCGGGTATGGAAATTGAAAGTGTTGCTCCTGGTACTTATAGTCAGAATTTACATTTCTACACTCATGAATTCGCTACATCTACAGGAAAGAAAATGACTATTCAATATGACGGTAATGTTGGTATAGGGACGTCAGCACCAAATCATAAATTGCAAATAGAAGGAGGAGCGGCAGAATCTATTCTTAATCTTACAACCACAGGTAATGGAGATGGATTGGACTTGATTTTGGGTACGGATGGTCATGCGGCTATTTGGTTAAGAGAAAATGACTATATGCATTTTGCGACTAACAATTCTGAACGAATGAGAATTGACGCAGCAGGACATGTTGGAATCGGGAACAATGCGCCCACATTTGCGCTAGACGTGGCTGGTAACGATGCAGGAAACGATGGTATTAGTATTAAGAACACTGGTGGAGGAAATGCTCAACTAAGATTCACGAACGGTGCTGTACAAAAACATGCTATGACGCTTGACCAAGCGAATGATAAAATGTATTATTGGAACGCTTCTGCTGGTAACTACATGGTGGTAGATGGTACTGATGTTGGTTTTGGAACCAACGCTCCTACTGACCAAATTCACATCGTTGGAACTTCAGGTAATACTTTAAGAATTGAAGATGGAAATCAAGCCGCTGGTAGAGTCTTAACTTCTGATGCGAATGGTAATGCTTCTTGGACAGCACCTGCTGCTGGTGGAGATGGAATCTACGGAGGTAACGGGACAACTCCTTCTACTACTGTAGTTACAGTTACTGACAATATTAACTTTGATGCAAATACACTTTACATTGATGGAACAAATGATAAAATAGGAATTGGCGCTACTAACCCCGTTAGGCATCTTACAATATCAAGAGCAACTGAAGATGCTACAGGTCAAATAGAATTGAGAACAACTGGTGGTATATCTGCAGGAAATTTTGATGGACTTTATTTTACTCAAAACGCTACAGGTTCAACACCACTTGGAAGTTTCAGAGCTGTTTTTAACCCTGCAGGGTTCCCTGATTTAGCATTTTATACCAGAAATGGTGCTTTTACAGAATCTGAAAAATTAAGAATTCTTAATAATGGAAATGTAGGAATAGGAACAACTTCGCCAAATGCAGCTTTACAATTAGGAAATGTTGTCGGAAATAGAAGAATTGTTCTATGGGAAAATGGTAACAATGACCATCAATATTATGGTTTAGGTATAAACGCTGGAGTTTTACGATATCAAGTGTCAGATGCGTCTGAATATCATGTCTTTTATTCAGGAACTAACGCTACAACTTCCAGTGAATTAATGAGAATTTCCGGTAATGGTAATGTCGGAATCGGAACAAATAATCCAACAGATAAACTTCATGTTGAAGGAACTTCAGGAAATACATTTAGAATGGTGGATGGCAACCAAGCTGCTGGCAGAGTCTTAACTTCTGATGCTAGTGGTAATGCTAGTTGGGCTGCACCTACAGGTGGAAGTGGTTGGGAAACAACAGGAAATGCTGGAACAACTAATGGCACCAATTTTATCGGAACAACAGATGCTCAATCTTTAGATATTAGAACTAATAATATCATTCGTACTAGAATAACTCAAAAAGGTCAAATAGAAGTATTGAATACTGGAAAGTCTATATTTATTGGAGAAGGTGCTGGTGCATTAGATGACTTAAGTAATAATGAGAATATTTTTATTGGTCGTAATTCAGGAGTGGCTAACATCACAGGAGTTTACAATACTTTTCTAGGAAATGGTACTGGTGCGCTTAATACAGGAAACGGAAACGTTTTTATTGGATTTAACAATAGTCCAAATAACACTAACGGATACAATGTTGTAAGTCTTGGAGTTGGTGCGGGTAATGCAAACACAGACGGCTACAGGAATACCTATATTGGAACATCTGCAGGAGATTTTAACAGTGTTGGTTTTTTCAATACTTTTTTAGGTTATAATGCAAATACATCTGTAAACAATTTAAGTAATGCAACTGCAATAGGTGCAAATGCGGTAGTTAGTCAAAGTAATGCATTAATATTAGGAAGCAATGCTGATATTGGTATTGGAACTTCCACTCCTGCTACTCTTATCAATGCAGTGAAAAGTCAAAATGCACAAACCGCAATGAGAATTGAAAACTTAACTACTGGAGCAAACTCAAGTGTGGAATATCAATTGAGAAATGACGCCAATGAATACACCAAACTTGGAATCTTCTCATCTGCATCAAATGTTTATGGAGCGCTTTCTCCAAATAATGGTTATATCTACACTGGATCTACAGCCTTTACTATAATGGCTGATGATGCTGCAGGTGTAATAAAATTCGCAACTGGAGGTAATACGGAAAGAATGAGATTGAATGCTGCTGGAAACTTAGGAATTGGACAACCTGCCCCTTCTGCAAAATTAGATGTAGTAGGAACCACAGAACTAAATGGCGCAGTTGCCATAGTAGATGGTACACAAGGTGCTAACAAAATACTTACTTCTGATGCAAGTGGTAATGCTTCATGGTCTAGTAATTTAAATATTGGTGGTTCTGTTACTACAAACTTAAAAACTGTTTCAGCCGCTTATACTGTTATAGCTACTGATCATATTATTGTTTGTGACGGAGCACCTTCATCAGGGTTTATTGTTTCCCTTCCAACAGCGGTTGGAATTAAAGGAAGACAAATTATTGTTAAAAAATTAGCAAGTGGATTTGCAATTGATATTGATCCAAATGGAACTGAGACTATTGATGGATTAGCAGCTGGCGTTCCTTATAATCTTACTGGAGCTTATAAATCAATTAGATTAGTAAGTAATGGAGTAAAATGGTTTATCATAGGTTCGCACTAAGTCTTAGTATTTAAATCGATTATAATTTTAACCCTATCAAAAACATTCCGTTTTTGATAGGGTTTCTTTTTGGATTTTAGTATCTATGTAATTCCTTAAATGTGTTAATCACTAAACTTCAAAATTCAATGAGTAATCCTTCCTCCGAAAAAGAAATCCATTTCACCTTAATTGGTGCAGGAATCATGAGTGCAACTTTAGGCGTAATCCTAAAAGAATTAATGCCTTTTGCTAAATTGACCATCTATGAAAGATTGGATAAAGTAGGAGCAGAAAGTTCTAATGCCTGGAACAATGCAGGTACTGGTCACTCGTCCTTTTGTGAATTGAATTATACACCAAGAAAAGCAGATGGAAATATTGATTTGACTAAAGCATTAAAGATTGCCACAGCATTTGAAGAATCCAAACAGTTCTGGTCTACCCTAGTTCAAAGAGGTGCAATAAAATCTGACATACCATTCATCAATGACATCGATCACATGAGTTTTGTGTGGGGTGATAAAAATGTGGAATTCCTCAAAGAAAGACATGAGCTAATGACACAATATGCTTTGTTTGAAGAAATGCTTTACTCTGAAGATCATGAGCAACTTCAAAAGTGGATACCATTGATCATGAAAGGAAGAGATGCTACTCAAAAAGTAGCAGCCACAAAAATGGCCATTGGTACAGATGTGAATTTTGGTGCCATTACTAGAGGAATGATAAAGTACTTAGAAACACAAGATGGTGTTAAATTGTATTGTTCCAATGAGATTCAAGACATTAGTAGAGCGGAAGATGATAGATGGAAAATTGAAGTAACCAACCTGGAAACCAACAAGGATTATGAAGTTATGAGTGATTTTGTTTTTATCGGTGCTGGTGGTGCGACCATTCCCCTACTCGAAAAAACAGATATTCCAGAAGGTGAAGGTTATGGAGGTTTCCCTGTAAGTGGTCAGTTTCTTCAATGCTTAGATCCTGAGGTGATCAAAAAACATGAAGCCAAAGTATATGGCATGGCAGAAGTAGGTGCTCCGCCTATGTCTGTTCCTCATTTGGACACTAGAATCATTGATGGCAAAAGAACATTATTGTTTGGTCCATTTGCAGGTTTTTCTACCAAATTCTTAAAAAATGGTTCTTATTTTGATTTACCACTTTCTATAGAATCACATAACATTTGGCCATTGCTAGCAGCTGGTTTTAAAAATTATAAGTTGACCAAGTATTTGGTTACACAAGTAATTCAATCTGAAGAAGACCGAATGGAAGCCTTGCGTAAATATTTTCCAACTGCGGATTCCAAAAACTGGGAATTGCAAACTGCTGGTCAACGTGTTCAAATTATCAAAAAGGATGAAGATGATGGTGGTAGACTGCAATTCGGCACAGAAGTAGTTACAAGCGCAGATGGTTCATTAGCAGCATTGCTTGGTGCATCTCCAGGAGCAAGCACATCTGTGTCTATAATGATGGATGTCATTGAAAAATGTTTTCCAGCACAATTGGCAACTGAAAAATGGCAAGAAAAAGTAAAGCAACTCATTCCTACTTATGGCGAATCGTTGGTAGAAAATTCGGAATTGTGTAAAGCGACACGTGCAAGAACGACAAGAATTCTTAAATTAGAAGAGTCCTAACTTTTCATTTTCTTAAGTAAAACATACGGGATAATAAAATGAGGAATTCTTACTAAAAACTCCAACCAATATTGATCTGCCCAATGCCAAAACATGCCATCTGTATAGGAGGTATAAACTCTTGCCACCGAAGTCAAAACACCCCAAATCACTGCATACCATAGATTGATGATAAAAATAATCTTCAACATTTTTGAATTTTCCAATCGACCAAAATTGATTAAACTTAACATAGCAATTAAAGCAAAAACAAAATCAAGGACTCCAATCCCAACCAAAACACTTCTAGCCAAATCTTCCTTCATTCCAAACCCGATGATCATCATATCTGCAAAATGACCTGGCTGAGGATAATAGCCGTAGGCATACAGTCCATGACAGAAATAAGTAATCGCTATCGCAATGGTGCCGAGTGTTATCACTTTTCGTTGCATACCTTGAAAGGCCCAAATAAATAATAAGGGAGCAAAAAATTGAGCAGTATGCTCAAAAAACATCCCATATTGGTCTAAGTTTTTTCCGTATAAAAATCCGAAAAAGGTCAATAATAAAAATCCAAGTGCAGCATAGACAAGCCATTTAAATTTGGCTAAACGTTCGTAAAATAAAATCACAATCGCTGCCAGCAAGAAAACAAATCCTACTCCATCAGAAAAGTAGGACAATGCGTACTCGTAAAAATGGTCATTATAAATGACTTTCAAAGGTCTGCCGATCAATGCAGCATACCACCCACCCAATCCTTCAGGATGGTAGAAAATATCTCTAAATGGCCCACCCCATCTAATATGTTGATAGGCACGACCGATCAACATAAAAAAAGCGCTATATCTTAACAGGTTAACCATTCATCATTTATTAACATTCAGCTTGAAAATAATTAAGTTAAATTTCTTATTTTTGTACAAATACTCCGTCAAAAGTAAAACTATATTAATTATGACAAAAAGGATTCTCTCGCTAATTGTAGTCTTTTCTACATTTTTTGGAACCTACGCTTCAACTTCTAGATATAGATTATCACTTCGTGATGATCCTTCTACCTCTGTAGTAATTGGTTGGGATCAAAATGGAGGAACTGGAAGCACAGTATATTACGGCACTACTGACTTTGGTCAGAATTGGGCATCCTATCCAAATACACATGGAATAGATAGACAAGTCTCTGCATCAGGTATGGACAATACTTTTGCAAGATTAAATGGTTTATCTCCTAACACCGCTTATTATTTTGTAATTAAAGATAGTGATGGCGTCTCTCCAAGATTTTGGTTCAAAACAACGCCAATGGGAAATGCGGAAGCAATTTCGGTTATTGCTGGTGGCGATAGTAGAGCATATTTGGATGATAGTCCAAGAGAAGCGGCCAACTTAATGGTTTCAAAATTGAGACCTGATTTGGTTATGTTTGGAGGAGATTACACGTGGTTAAGTACTTCTATAGAGTGGACAGGTTGGATGGATGATTGGCAAATTACTACTACCACAGATGGAAAAATGGTTCCGACACTTTGGGAAAGAGGAAATCACGAATTGTCTGCAGGTATTGTTTACGATCTTTTTGACATACCTAGTGCGGATGAATATTATGCGATTACTGTAGGAGGAGATTTTCTTAGAATCTATACTTTGAACACAGAAATTTCCATTGCTGGAAATCAAACTACATGGTTGGAAAATGACCTAATCGCAAATAGTGATAATCATGACTGGAACATTGCACAGTATCATACTTGCATGAGGCCGCATACTACAGACAAAACTAATGGAGATGCTCAATACAATGCTTGGTCTGAATTATTTCATCAATATCGAGTGCAATTAATTGTAGAAAGTGATGCACATGATGTAAAAACAACATGGCCTGTTAAACCGAGTACAGGTCCAAATAGTGAGGACGGATTTGAATTAGACACCATTGCTGGTTCTGTTTATATTGGAGAAGGTTGTTGGGGTGCTCCTTTAAGAACTAATGATTGGGATAAATCTTGGACAAGGAATTCTGCAAGTTTCAATAGTTTTCATTGGCTTAAAATTGGAAAAGACACAATTGAAATTAGAACAATCGCAACGGATAACGCGGCCTCTGTAGGCAGTGTTTCTGATAATGATAAATTCACACCGCCTACTGGAATAGATATTTGGAATCCTTCCAATGGTAATGTGGTTTACATTTTAAATCAAAAATATATTGACAGACCAAATGTTGACGTTACCTACCCTTTTCATCAACAATTCTTCGGACAACCTCAAAACGTAACCATCACTGCAGATGCTAATTCGGTATCAAGCACAGTTCAGGAAGTGAAATTTTATGTGAATGATGTATACATTGGAAATGACCTTTCTGCTCCATATGAATACAACTGGACTATTCCTGCGGACGGTCAATATGTAATTACTGCTTGGGCAGTTGATGCGGCAGGTTGGCATAACGTTTCAGACAATGTTAAAATCTGTGCTGGAGACATAGACATTACGGTTCCATTAGCTACCAATGATGATGATGCCGAAGAATACAAAGATGACGGATCTGTTGACTTAAGCAGTTCGGATATCGAAATGGCAATTGAAGAATGGACTTGGCCAATTACTGACGAAGCACAATGGAGCGGTTTTAGATTTGCAGTTGTAGAAATCCCACAAGGAGCGACAATTACCAACGCCTACATTCAGTTTACTGCAGATGAAGACCAGTCTGATAATTCAAGTTTATTAATTCACGGTGAAGCAAGCGATGATGCAGCAGCATTTACGTCTAGCAATAATAACCTATCCAATAGAACAAGAACAACAGCACAAGTCAATTGGGCAGCTGCTAGTTGGACAAGTAACTCCAGTGGAGTAAATGAACAGACCGAAGATATCAGTGCAATTATTACTGAGATTACTAACAGACCAGGATGGCAAATGGGCAACTCATTAGTTGTCTTAATTGAAGGTTCAGGAACCAGAAGCGCATATTCTAGAGATACTGACGCTGCTAAATCCGCCAAACTTCATGTAAGTTATAACTACACCACTCCAATGTCTACGGTGGAAATTGAGGATGCAGAGATTACTATCTTCCCAAATCCAGCCAATGATTTTGTAAATGTTGAATTACTTAAAAATGAACTTTATACTATTGCTATTTATAACCTTGAAGGTAAACTAGTTTATAGTAAGTCAAGTTTATCTGGATTAACTCAAATCAATTTATCACAAAATAACATAACCCCTGGTGTATACATCTTCAAAGTAAATAACACCACACAAAAAGTAATCATACAATAATATGAAAACAACACTACTTACCATTTTATTCGTTGCATTTGGCTTTGCAAGTCAAGCACAAAAAGAAGATTTTTTTAGACAGAAAAATCTTGCAGAACTTTATCCTTTTTATCACGGTGTAGCCTCTGGTGACCCATTGAGTGATAGAGTAATTCTATGGACTAGAGTTACCGATGATACTCTTTCCGTGGATAGTGTAGCTGTAGAATGGAGAATTGCAACTGACACAAGTATGTCTAACATCATCAACTCAGGAATAGGTTATGCTGCAGAAAGTAGAGATTGGACATTGAAAGTAGATGCTACAGGATTACAACCTGATACTTGGTACTACTATGATTTCAAAGTTTTTAATTATCATTCACTAAGAGGTAGAACTAAAACTGCCCCTGTAGGAGACGTTGACAGTTTAAGATTTGGAGTTGTTTCTTGTTCTAATTACGAGCATGGCTATTTTTCTCCGTACCGTCATTTGATGGATAGAAATGACATCGATTGTATTTTACATTTAGGGGATTACATTTATGAATATGAAGTTGGAGGATATTCTGCCAATATCAGTGGAAGATCTAATGAACCAATAAATGAGATCATTACATTGGAAGATTACAGGGTAAGACACTCTCATTATAAATTAGATAATGACTTAAGATTGTTGCACCAACAATATCCTTTTATCAATATTTGGGACGATCATGAAAGTGCTAATGACTCTTATAAAGACGGAGCAGATAATCATGACCCAGCAACTGAAGGACTTTGGATTGACAGAAAAAATAATGCTGCTCAAGCATATCATGAGTGGCTACCGATTAGGTCTCCACAACCAGGAACTGGAAGAATTTACAGAGCATTCGAATTTGGCGACCTACTAAACTTACCTATGGTTGATACTCGAATTGAAGCAAGAGATGAACAAGGTGGATCGGCAGAAACCAATGACCCAACAAGAACTTTACTTGGGGCGACTCAATATGGTTGGTTGACTAATAACTTGGGAACTTCTACTAAACAATGGAATATTGTAGGGAATCAAGTAATGATTGCTCCATTGGAGATTTTCGGTACACCAGCTAATTACGATCAATGGGATGGATATAATTATGAAAGAGAGCAATTACTAAATTATGTGGTTAACAATAATGTGGACAATTTTGTGGTTCTTACAGGAGATATACATACATCTTGGGTAAATGATATCCCAATGAGTAACTATGATGGTTCCAATTGTACTGGTTCTGCAGGTGTTGAATTTGTCGTGACAAGTGTTACATCCACCAGTTTTTTAACTTTTTCTGTACCGCAATCATTGGTCACCTCAATGAATCCGCACATGCAATATGTTGAATTATCAAACAGAGGCTATGGCATATTGGATGTCAATAAATTAAGAACTCAATTTGACTATTATTATGTGAATGATATTGAAGACCCTAACACAGGTCAATACTTTGCAGAAGGATTCTTCGTCAATGACGGGGAGAAATGTGCGCAACAAGCAAGTGGATTCTCTGTAAACGCAGGGCCGCTTCCTATTCCTGCTCCTGCACTTCCAGTGCCAACGGATGTAGGGATTGATGAATTAAATTATCAAGATTTTGTTGTGTTTGGAGTTTATCCTAACCCAGCTATGGATGACATAACAATTCAGTTATTTATGGAACAAGCAGGAGAGTTATCATTAACTATTTATGACCTTCAAGGAAGAGAAATATATAATGATCAAATGACTAACTTATCTAAAGGATTAAATTACGCCAAATTAAACATTAGCACTTTGGCTCAAGGAACGTACAGTGTTGTAATTAAGTCTGCAACTAATGTGGCAACGAAAACAATCATTAAGTCTAATTAAACTTAAACTACTAATATTGAAGTCCAACCAGTGGTTGGGCTTTTTTTGTGCCTGCAAATTCATGAATTAAATGGTAACCGAAGCTACAATTCAGTTAGAAATTATTCAGCAACTTTGTAAGGAAATGTTAGTTTCTACAACTAATCATAAATTAAAACAATGAAAGTTAATAAAGTATTTTACGATACCCTTTTCGATTTTGACTCCTATCATGAGCATATAATTAATCTTTTTGATCATGGTAAAACAACTGGAAGCAACCAGAGCGAGGCAATGTTAAATTATACAAAACTTAGTCTTGCTAGAATGAGAAGAGGTTTAAAAACGTTTAAATGTAACCCTGAATTATTGGATGCAGCGACTAAATCCAATCACAAAAATTGGCTGGTTATTTCTGAAGCATGGTGCGGAGATGCAGGTAATATAATCCCTTTAATAGCTAAACTAGCAGAACAAACAGAAGGCGTTTCTTTAAAAGTGATGTTAAGAGACGAGCATCCTGAGGTGATGAAAAATTACTTAACCAATGGTGGTTCTTCAATTCCTATTTTTATTGCTTTTGACGATGACTTTAATGAAGTTCAACATTGGGGACCTAGACCTAAACCAGCGCAAGATATGGTGATGGAGAACAAGAAAAACGCTACAATACCCCACGATGAATTTGCTATACTTTTACAAAAATGGTATCAACAAGATAAAACCGAGACTTTACAAAAAGAATTAATCGATTATCTATCCTAAACTCATTTTTCAAACTAATTGTATTTGGTTACTTTTGCCCGAGTAATAAAAACACAATTAAATGAATCATTTTGAATTAAATTGGGAATGGAGAAGCATTGACATGAGAATCTGTCTTCCAATTCTATTGACGCTGGTGTTTTTTGTGATGTATTGGTTTACAGCACAATCAACCAAAATCAAAGAAAAGTTCTACGCTAAACATGACTTTGACACTGCTTCAGTAAAACACATCTTCTTTACCAAGTATTTTGGATTCATTAGTATGGGAGTCATTCCTACTATCATTTGTTTAATTCTAATTCCTGAGGTTTCTCTTGCAGATCTTGGTTTAACAATAATACCGGAAACTACATTATTCACAATTGCATGGACAGTTGGTCTATCAGTCTTAGTTATGCCATTAGCCTATTTCTCTGCTAAGAAACCCAAGAACCATGTTAATTATCCTCAGATTAGGGCTAAAATATGGACGAAGAAAACAATATTCATTAATGCATTAGGATGGTTTCTTTATCTATTTGGATATGAATTTTTATTCCGTGGTGTCCTTTTAATACCACTTGTTGAACCATTAGGAATGTGGCCTGCAATAGCAATAAATGTAGCCTTGTATT
>CAJYBK010000067.1 GCA_913064955.1 uncultured Flavobacteriales bacterium | reverse complement strand
CTCGGAACTCATAATTTATTAGGATTGGCGAAAGCAAAAGGTGCTAGAATGATTATCGCCAGCACATCTGAGGTTTATGGAGACCCAATGGTTCATCCTCAAACTGAGGAGTATTGGGGCAATGTGAATCCAGTTGGGCCAAGAGGAGTTTATGATGAAGCTAAACGTTTTCAAGAAGCAATAACTATGGCTTATCACAGATATCATGGAGTAGAAACTCGAATTGTCCGTATATTTAATACCTACGGACCGCGTATGCGACTTAATGATGGAAGAGTTCTTCCTGCGTTCATTGGACAAGCACTAAGGGGAGAAGATTTGACTGTTTTTGGTGACGGGTCCCAGACACGATCTTTCTGTTACGTTGATGACTTAGTCGAAGGGATTTATCGCTTGTTAATGTCAGACTACGCAGAACCTGTCAATATTGGTAACCCAGATGAAATTACGATAAGTCAGTTTGCAGAAGAAATAATTAAACTTACGGGAACTACACAAAAAGTAATTTATAAAGACTTACCACAAGATGACCCGATGCAACGTCAACCAAACATCGACAAAGCAAGGGCTATATTAGATTGGGAGCCAAAAGTTTCTAGAGCGGAAGGATTAAAAATTACATATGAATATTTCAAGTCTCTTTCTCATGATGAGTTGCACAAAAAAGAGCATAATAATTTTGACAAGTATATCGTTAAATAATGAGTAAATATTTTGCACATAGCACTGCTGTAATTGATGATAATTGTCAAATTGGGGAAGGAACAAAGATTTGGCACTTTTCTCATGTAATGAGTAACTGTACCTTAGGCGAAGGGTGTAACCTTGGTCAAAATGTGGTAGTCTCTCCTGATGTAGTTTTAGGTAAAAACGTGAAAGTTCAAAACAATGTCTCTATCTACACAGGTGTGATATGTGAAGATGATGTTTTCCTAGGGCCATCAATGGTTTTTACTAATGTAATCAATCCGAGAAGTGCTGTAAATAGAAGAGGAGAATATGCCGTCACTAATGTTAGAAAGGGAGCGTCAATTGGTGCAAATGCTACGATTGTTTGTGGTAATGAAATTGGCCAATACGCATTGATAGGTGCGGGTGCTGTTGTCACTAAACCAATTAAACCATACGCCTTGGTGGTAGGTAACCCTAGCAAACAAATTGGGTGGGTAGGAGAATACGGTCATAGACTGCACTTCAATGATCAAGGCATAGCGATTTGTGAAGAGAGCAAACAAGAATATAAATTGGAAAACGAAAACGTAACTCGAATAAAATGAGTAATAAAATAAAATTTGCCGTTATTGGATGCGGTCATATTGGAAAAAGACATGCTGAAATGGTTTCTAGAAATGAAGAGGCTGAATTAGTAGGATTGTGTGATGTTAAAC
Source organism: uncultured Flavobacteriales bacterium (assembly GCA_913064955.1). Lineage (GTDB taxonomy): Bacteria > Bacteroidota > Bacteroidia > Flavobacteriales_D > Parvicellaceae > Parvicella. Next base: position 13,479 of record CAJYBK010000067.1, on the reverse strand, counting down.
CGGCTAAAGATTTGGCTATCGAACACTTTAATGTTCCTTTCTTTAATTCTGTTGAAGAATTATTGAACAGTGGCTTGGAAATAGATGTTGTAAATGTTTGTACACCCAACGGGCTTCATTCTTCACAATCATCTTTAGCACTGGACAAAGGGTATCACGTGGTAGTTGAAAAACCAATGGGACTTTCCAAAGCTAAATGTGAGGAAGTAATTTTCAAGGCTTTGCGAAGTCATAAAAGTGTGTTTTGCGTAATGCAAAATAGATATTCCCCACCTTCCGAATGGATAAAAGAAATTGTAGAGAAAGGGCTACTTGGAGAAACTTTAATGGTTCAATTGAATTGTTATTGGAACAGAGATGAAAGATATTATAAAGCAGATGGCTGGAAAGGAACTGCAGATTTGGACGGGGGGACATTGTTTACTCAATTCTCTCACTTTATAGATATCATGTATTGGCTTTTCGGTGACATAAAAAATATTCAAGGAAAGTTTGCCGATTTCACTCATAAAAACAATACAGCATTTGAAGATTCAGGATTTGTTTCATTTGATTTTGTTGATGGAGGGATGGGTAGTTTAAATTACTCAACCGCTGTTTGGAACCAAAATTTAGAAAGCAGCATGACGATTGTTGGGTCAAAAGGAAGTGTAAAAATAGGAGGTCAGTACATGAACGAAGTGGAGTACTGCCATATTGAAAACTACGAAATGCCTGAACTAAAAGCTTCAAATCCACCAAATGATTACGGGCCTTACAAGGGTTCTGCGGCCAATCACCACTACATTATTGAAAATGTGGTAGACACACTAAAAGGTAGAACAACGGCAACTACAAATGCTTTGGAAGGTTTAAAAGTGGTTGATATAATTGAAAGAATTTACGAAGTAAGAGATATAAACGGATATTAATATATTATTAGAGATTGTGTTATCTCTTCAAAAAATAAAATTATGTACGATAAATTAGTAAAAAAAGAAGCAACATTAGCCGTAATAGGGCTAGGATATGTTGGTCTTCCAATTGCATTGGAATTTGCAAGAAAGATTAAGGTTATAGGATTTGACATCAACCAAAAAAGAGTGGATATGATGCGTAGTAATGTTGACCCAAGTAATGAACTTACAGCATCCGACTTTGAAGGTTGCGATATTTCGTTCACTGCAGATTTAGAGGATTTAAAAGCCGCTAACTTTTACATTGTTGCAGTTCCAACACCAATTGATGCTAGTAACGAACCTGACATCAGACCATTAGTAGGTGCTTCAACTACCGTTGGAAAAGTACTAAAAAAAGGAGATTACGTGGTTTACGAATCTACTGTTTACCCTGGATGTACAGAGGAAGATTGTATTCCTGTTTTAGAACAAATGAGTGGTCTTAAGTGGAAGGAAGATTTTAACGTTGGTTATTCACCAGAAAGAATTAATCCAGGTGACAAAGTTCATACTTTGGCAACTATTGTTAAAGTATCATCTGGAGACACGCCTGAAAGTGCTGAAGAAATTGCTAAAACTTACGAATTAGTTGTTGATGCCGGTGTGCATAGAGCAGCCTCAATCAAAGTTGCTGAAGCAGCGAAAATAATTGAAAACACTCAAAGAGATGTTAACATAGCCTTAATCAATGAGTTGTCAATCATTTTTAACAGAATGGACATCAACACTTATGAAGTATTAGAAGCAGCGGGGACTAAATGGAATTTCTTAAAATTCTTCCCAGGACTTGTAGGGGGGCATTGTATTGGCGTTGACCCTTATTATTTGACACACAAAGCGCAAAAATTGGGTTATCATGCTAAGATTATCAACTCTGGACGATACGTTAATGACAGTATGGGGTTCTATGTAGGAAAACAAACTGTTAAGAAAATTTTGGCGAAAGGTAAAAGTATCATTGACTCAAGAATCCTAGTTATGGGTGCGACCTTCAAAGAAGATGTTTCTGATATTAGAAACTCAAGAGTGATAGATGTAGTTAAAGAAATCGAATCATTCTCTTGTAAGGTTGAAATCGTTGATCCACATGCAGATAAAGAAGAATATGCTCACGAATATGGACATGAATTAGTTGATGCTCCAACCGGCAAGTATGACGCGGTCATTGTTGCTGTAAATCACGCTGAATATGTAGCAATGAGTGAGGCTGATTTCAAAAACCTTATGACTGACAAAGGCATCCTAGTGGACCTTAAAGGAATATTTAGAGATAAAATCAAAGATTTAGATTACTGGAGTTTATAGTCAAACATTATGAAAAACATTCTTATCACCGGAGGTAGTGGCTTTATAGGTTCTCATTTAGTAAGGCTAATGGTCAACAAATATCCAAATTATAACATTGTTAACTTGGATAAATTAACCTACGCTGGAAACCCAGAAAACATCAAGGACATTGAAAATGCTCCTAATTATAAATTTGTGCAAGCAGATATTGTAGATAAGGATGTTATATCTGATTTGTTCAACGAATATAAATTTGCAGGTGTAATACATTTGGCGGCAGAATCTCATGTGGATAGATCTATTTCTAATCCTACAGAGTTTATAATGACAAATGTAGTGGGCACTTTAAACCTGCTTAATGCAGCACGTGAAATTTGGAAAGATGACTTTAGTGATAAAATATTCTACCATGTTTCTACGGACGAAGTTTATGGCTCACTAGGCGATAAAGGTTTCTTCTATGAAGACACCGCTTACGACCCAAGAAGCCCTTATAGTGCTTCAAAGGCTAGTTCTGATCACATTGTAAGAGCCTATTACCATACGTTTGGAATGCCTATAAAAATTTCGAATTGTAGTAATAATTACGGTTCTCATCAGTTTCCCGAGAAGTTGATTCCTTTAATGATTCATAATATTAAAAACAATAAACCTTTGCCGGTTTATGGCGAAGGCTTAAATATTAGAGATTGGTTATGGGTTGCGGATCATGCGCGTGCCATTGATGATATTTTTCATAAAGGAAAAGTTGGAGAAACATACAATATTGGTGGGCATAACGAATGGAAAAATATTGACCTTGTTCATTTGCTTTGCGATACCATGGATGAAAAACTTGGCAGAGAGAAAGGTGCGGCAAGACAATTGATTACTTATGTAAAAGACAGAGCCGGACATGATATGCGCTATGCTATTGATGCTACCAAAATCAAAGAAGAATTAGGCTGGGTTCCTTCTGTTACATTTGAGGAAGGACTTTCTAAAACTGTAGATTGGTATTTAGAAAATGAACAATGGTTAGATAATGTTACCTCTGGTAATTATAGATCATACTACGAAAATCAATATAACAAAAGATAAAATGGGACTATTTGGAAGGTTTTTTGGTAGGAATAGAGAGCCTGTGCTCGATCCAGCAGACCTTTCTGTTCTTGGAGTAGATGTTCATTCACATTTGATTCCTGGTATAGATGATGGTGCTAAAACCATTGAAGATTCACTTAACTTACTAGCCGAATTTCAAGAATTAGGTTATAAAAAAGTAATCACTACTCCCCATGTGATGAGTGATTACTATAAAAACACACCTGAAATTATTTTAAAGGGATTAGCAGATGTTAGAGCTGCTAAAGCTAAAAGAGGATTGACCATTGAAATAGATGCAGCTGCGGAGTATAACTTGGATGCGGATTTTGAACCTTTGATTGACGCTGATAATCTGTTAGCTTTTGGTGATAATTATGTGCTTTTTGAACTACCGTTCATCGCTGAACCCCACATGCTCAATTCTATTATTTGGAAATTACAAGAGAAAAACTACAAGCCCGTACTGGCTCATGTTGAAAGATATGCCTACTGGCATCAAGATTGGGAAAAGATTGCAGGTCTTAAAGATAGAGGTGTGTTTATTCAGTTAAACATAAACTCACTTACCGGACATTATGGTCCAGAAGTAAAGCGAATAGGGGAAAAATTGGTAGATAATAACATGGTAGATTTACTTGGGTCTGACTGCCACAATCTCAATCATATGGGGCTTACTCAAAGAGCGAGAACTAAATCGCACTTGCACAAAGTTCTTAGTTCAGAAAAATTAATTAACAAAAAATTATCTTTCGAGCCAACTTCTTACTAAATGGAACTTCTTACTTTTGTAATAAATGAAGAAAGTTGCATTTATTACAGGAGGAACATCCGGTATTGGCAAAGCGATTTGTACCTACTTAACTATCAAAGGAGTTCAGGTTTATGGGACAGGTCGATTGGCCGTTAATGGTGAAATCACAAAAGAAGGCTATACTCTAGTTCAATGTGATGTTACAAATACTGAATCTGTAAACGAAGCTATCCAGTACATTATAAAGAAAGAAAACAAAATTGATCTAGTAGTTAATAATGCTGGTATTGGAATGGCCGGTTCCGTTGAGGATTCTGAAATAGAGGAAATTAGAAACATTTTCAACACTAACGTAGCTGGAACCCTGAGAGTTTGTAAGGCCGTTCTACCTTCAATGAGAAGTCAAAAAGCAGGATTAATCATCAACATTTCTTCCGTTGGCGGCCTAATGGGGCTTCCCTATCGTGGAGTTTATAGTAGTTCCAAGTCGAGCGTAGAATTGTTATCTGAGGCAATGAGCATGGAAGTAATGAAATTCGGGATTAAAGTTGTTCTCATTGAGCCAGGTGACTTCAAAACGTCCATCAATCTCAATCGAAAAGTATCTCCAAACACTCAACACAGCATTTATAAGGAAGAGTTTGATCGAATACATGAAATCATTAATGATGAAGTTACCAATGGGCAAAATCCATTTAAAATTGGAAAATTGGTTTACAAAATTCTTCTAAAGAAAAACCCTCGAGTTAGGTATAACACAGGAAATTTCTCCTCAAAATTAGCACTTGTACTTAAACGAATTCTACCGACCAGACTTTTTGAAAGAATAATAATGAACCATTATAATATTAAAAGAAAATAGTTTTCTGTCTTTCAAGTGTTGACTTATTAACTCTTTTTCATTTCTTTGCAACTTCAAAATTTAATTAGACTATTATGGCTTTAAAATGTGGTATCGTTGGACTTCCAAATGTTGGAAAATCAACTCTTTTCAACTGTTTAAGTAATGCAAAAGCGCAAAGCGCTAACTTTCCATTTTGTACTATAGAGCCTAATGTTGGAACTATAACTGTTCCGGACACCAGATTAAACAAATTAGAAGAATTGGTAAAACCAGAAAGAGTTTTACCTACTACCATAGAGATTGTTGATATTGCGGGTCTTGTAAAAGGCGCATCTAAAGGGGAAGGATTAGGAAATCAATTCTTGGGAAACATTCGAGAATGTGATGCTATACTTCATGTATTAAGATGTTTTGAAGACGATAATATCGTACACGTAGATGGTAAAGTTGATCCTGTTGGTGATAAAGAAGTAATTGATACAGAATTACAATTGAAAGATTTGGAAACTGTAGAAAAAGCAATAAGTGGAGCTCAAAGAAAAGCCAAAGCCGGAGATAAGGAAGGAATCAAATTACTTGAACTTTATACGCAATTGAAAAATCATTTAGAGTCTGGAAAAAATGCAAGAGCGATTGATTTTGATGATGACAAATGGGATTTAGTGGCGGACTTACATCTGCTAACGGTAAAGCCGGTTATGTACGTTTGCAACGTGGATGAAGCTTCCGTTAAAACTGGAAATACTTTCGTTGACCAAGTGAAAGAGGCTGTAAAAGATGAAAATGCTGAAGTACTAGTGCTTGGTGCAGGTATTGAAGCGGACATTACAGAATTAGACAGCTTCGAAGAAAGACAAATGTTCTTAGAGGACTTAGGTTTAGAAGAGCCAGGTGTAGCTAAATTAATTAGAGCAGCATATTCTTTATTAAATCTTCAAACATACTTTACTGCAGGAGTTAAAGAAGTCAGAGCTTGGACCATTGAAAAGGGTATGACTGCTCCTCAAGCAGCAGGAGTAATTCACTCTGATTTTGAAAAAGGATTTATTCGTGCTGAGGTAATGAAATATGATGACTTCGTTGCGCTTGGTTCTGAAGCGGCTTGCAAAGAAGCCGGAAAACTTCATGTAGAGGGAAAAACATATGTTCCTGCAGATGGTGATATCATGCATTTTAGATTTAACGTCTAAATCATTACATAAATATAATTAGGGATACCAATCCTATTATCAACAAAGGACTTAAAGTGGTTAGTACGGCCAGTGTTGCCCAAAACGAAAAGCTCATTTTAAGAGGTTCATTCCTTGTGAAATTATTTTTTCTTTCACTATAGGAACTTGAAAGGACTTTCTCCTTTGACCATTCTCGTGTTAATCCATTATACATTTTCAAGCCATCATTAAACGCTGCTTTGGTGTACTTATAATAAAACAATACGCCTACCCCAAAACCAGCTAAAGTGAACGCCCATAAAATCCACAAGTTCTTCCAACCTCCAGATGAAATTTCCCAGGCTGAAACAGCTCCCTCTCCTTTCCAAGAAGTATCAAACCCAGTTAACATATGACTAACATCATGTACATAAATATGATCTCTTCGTGTTTTTAAATTTGGAAGGGGAATGGCAATTGGTCCTATGACTTTAAACCAAGCAATTTTTTGAGAAGCTCCACCATCTTCAGGGAAGTTGTTTGCCTTCAAAAATTCATTTATTTTATATTGGATGGTAGGTTCTTTCATTTTTATCTAAGGATACTACTTTCTTTTCCAAATTGTCTCATTGAGATGAAAACAGAAATTGCTGCCAATAAAATCAATGTCAAAAATGTAATTGTCAATAATATAAAATCAATATGTCCTGACAACAACATTTTCGTTGAAAGCACGACATTCACTACTGGTATAAACGCTGTGGTATAATCTAACTCCACTCCAGGTACAAAACCTACCATAGCAGGTAAGACCATCACAATGTTTAATGGAGTTAAGATACTCTGAGCTTCTTTAAACGATTTGGCGTATACAGATATAGGAATCATTACACCCGCAAAAAAGATGGCTAAAGGGATTAGCAAAAGAAACAACATTACAAATAATTGAGGTGTCAACATACCATTAACCTCTTCCATGATTGGAGAACCTCCCCCCATTAAATTTATACTTGCAAACAAGCCGACTAATGCGACTAGCGCGCTTATTAATCCAAAAGCGACCACTACTATCATTTTACCTAGAAGTATCTGCAAACGGCTTACAGGAGACGTGAGAAGCGTCTCAATTGTCCCTCTTTCTTTCTCTCCTGCAAAAAGGTCTATTGCTGGCAGCATTGACCCCATGAATAAAAATGCCATGAAAATATACGGCAAAATACCTCCAGCATATTTGGCGATAATTTCAGCCCTTTCACTTTGGTCATTGTGATAAATCAACAAAGGCTCAATATACAATGGTCCTTTATCCAATTGAGTTAATCTATTATTGACAACAAATGTTTTCTCTTGTTCAATAAGTCCATTGAAACGCTCAAAATCTTCTTTGTCTGCTCCTCTCAAAAAAATGGAAAATTCTCCTTGACCTCCGGCCTGAATGGTTTTATCATAATCAGAACTTAAGCCAATACCTAGATTAATTTCCTTGTCATCCACATCTTTCGCTAAGCTAACCGAGTCTTCATAAGGTATAAACTCATACAGTGAGTCTGAAATCATCCGTGTAATGATTCCTTCATCTTGTCCATTCAGATAATAACCTACTTTGAGCACTTGCTCTGCTTCTTTTTTACTCTGAGATTCCTGTAAAGTAGTAATCAATTGAATAATCAAAGGAAACGCAATAAGTGGAATTAAAATCATTCTCACTAATGTTCTTTTGTCTCTAAAAATATCTAGAAACTCCTTTTTGGCTATGGTAAATATCTTATTCATGACCTTATTAGTTTTTTGATTGATTTACAATTCTTATAAATTCTCCTGTTAACGTATCTGCTTTTTGATTGGCTCTGAATTCGTCCATCGTGCCGTTAAAAAGCAAATCTCCTTTGGCAATAATAGCTAAATCATCACACAACAAATCTACTTCTGTCATGATGTGAGAGGAAAAAATTACAGTCTTACCTTCTGTCTTACAATCCTCAATTAATTTAATTATGTTTTCCGCTGTGATTACATCCAATCCAGATGTCGGCTCATCAAAAACAACTACATCAGGATTATGAATCATAGTTCTTGAAATGTTTACCTTTTGTTTCATGCCAGTCGACAACTCTCCAAGTTTCTTGTTCGCAAAATCATGCATGTCCAGTAAATCATAATAGTGATTTTTACGCTGTTCGAAATCTCCTTTAGAAACATCATTTAAATCTGCGAAATATTTTAAAAACTCATTGGCTGTGAGTCTTTCATACAATCCAGTACTACCTGTTAAGAACCCTATTTTCTTTCTTACGTCATTTGGATTTTTCACAGTATCTAAACCACAAACTTCCACCGTACCTGAAGTAGGCACTAGCATGGTAGAAATCATCCTTAAAGTAGTTGTTTTTCCAGCACCATTTGGCCCTAATAAAGAAAATACTCTTCCCGGTTTACACTCAAAATTTATTTTATTGACCGGTACAGCAACATCAGTATTACTAGACATCTCCTTTTGCTGCTTTTTGGAGAGTTTGTATTCTTTGTATAGGTCTGTGACTATAATCATATGTGCGTTGTTTTAATCAAAATGGTTAATTGGAGTAGTCGTTAATTGATCTATACCATCCATTGCTTTTAGCATTCTCTAAGAAGTTAGTTTTGTCCTTTCTGTACAGTTTTCTAATGTCATTGGAATATCCAAAATGAACATGTGGGGCATACGCCCTAATTCCTTTATAGAAACCTTCAATTCTTTTATAGGAAGTATCAATAATGGCGTGCGTTCCATCTTTTAGATACAATTCATATTTGTAAGTCTTGGCAACGGTGATTACATATGCAGCCTTATGACTTGTTTCGATTGGTTTTACCCAAACTAAGTCTTCGGGTCTATTCTCAAACACATCTATCCAAAAACTTACTTCCTTAAATTTATATCGATTAAACCAATAGACCGGTACAAAAACAATGATCATTGCCACAAGCATCGGCAATGAATCTGTTGTCCCTGAAACGACCAGTTGATAGTTGATTCCAAGTAAAACAATTACGCCAACCGAAATCATCATATACTTGAAAAACCTATTGTGAAAAGTTCCTTTCTTAAGGACTAATTTAAATTCATCTGATAGCATAATTATTTGCTCAAAGTTTCTGAAATATCAGTTCTATACGCTTTATATGCAGGGAATAATGCCGCAACAACTCCAATTACCAACGCGCCAATTAGAATATACAGTTCTTCCTTAATAAAAATCCATCCAGAAAAATCATAATGATACGCTTCTGAAAGATACCCTGAGAAAATCTGCATTCCGATATGACTCAATAACCAACCAGCGGTAAAGCCAAGTAAGGCCAAATAAATTCCTTCTAATAAAATAGAGGCAAACACTTTTCCAGAAGAACTACCCATAACACGCATCAACGCTATTTCATACTGTCTATCTTTCAATGAATTGAACATTGCCACAAACATACTAATAGCAGCTATAATCATGATAACGTAGGCCAGCATCTCCAAAACTCCAGTAGCAGGCGACATCAATTCTTTTAACAACTGCATCTCAATTGCAACATCGGCAGCCATCATTCCTTCATAAGTATTAATAGTTGCAGACACAGAAAGTTTTGCCTTAGCAGACCCTTCTTTAACTTTCACCAACATTCCTGTAATTTCTCTATCCAAAGGGCTGATTGTTTTCAGCAGAGAATCATAGTTTACTATTTTATGCTCATGCGCGTGGTCATGGTCATGATGCTCATGATCGTGCTTTTCATGCGCATGCTCTTTTTCCTCGGCCGCTTCTTTCGCATTTTGCGCTTGGAACTCCTCCAAAGTCATCATATTAGCCTTAGCCAAAGAATCTAAATCATCCAATGATTTTACTTCTAAAGAACCTTTCGCCTTATGAGATTCGCCAGCATGAACCACCCAAACACTCTCTAATGAAGTAAGCAATAAGTTGTCTAATACGGTATTGTTTTTCTCAAGTATACCAACTACCTTATATAGAACATCATCATGCGAATGCGTGGACTCTCCCAATCCATGTCCTCCAGCAAAAGTATCTCCTATTTTAAGGTCAAATTTCTCCTTTATACCTCCTCCAATTACGGCTTGCATTGGTGCTGTCCAAACTTCCCCTTTTTGAAACTTTCCGTTAAATAACGTGATGTAATCTTCTGTTGTTCCAACAATTCGATACGTTTGATAATTATCACCAATAGACAATGGTATGGCCATTTCCACTAAAGGGTGCATCTTAATGGCATTCGCTTTTGCATAACGAATGTTCCCTGTAGGATTGTCTACCTGAAAAATGTTACATAATAATAACTGTAATCGACTGCCTTTTGCTCCAACCACAAAATCAACGTTTTCCACATTCTTCTTGAATTTATCATCCAATTGTCTTGTAGTTAAAATCGTTACCAGAATAATGGATATTCCAGCTGCCAAAAGCAAAATGGAAAGACCACTTCCTAAGGGTCTATATTTAATGTTTTTCCAACTGAGTTTAAATAGATTCATGACAAGTGTAGTTTTTGGGTAAATGAATCATTCAATCTATTGTCATGGGTAACAATTAGCAGTGTAGCGTTGTTTTTGGCAGCCATATCTTTTAGCATTTGTATAACTGCTTGACAGTTTTTATCATCTAATGCGGAGGTAGGTTCATCCGCCAAAATTAGTTTAGGTTGATTGACTAAAGCCCTGGCTATAGTTACTCTTTGCTTTTCGCCTTGACTTAAATTCTTGACGGAAGAATTTAACTTATGACCAATTCCTAATTCTGTCAAAATACTTTCAATTGCTTTTTTATCTTTCACATGTCCAGCCAAAGTTTGAGCCATTTGCAAGTTCTCTTTAACTGACAACGCTTCGATAAAGTGCGGTGTTTGAAAAATTATACCAATGTTTGCTCCTCTAAAACTGTCCATGTTTGATCCCGATAGACTGTTCAAGCCTGTATTATTGATCGTAACACTGCCTTTAGAAGGTTTTAATAAGCCAGATAATAAATGTAGCAAAGTCGTTTTACCGCATCCACTTTCTCCTAAGATTAAGGCTTGCTCGCCTTGCGGATACTCAAAGTCCGGAAATTTTATTTCGCTTTGCTTTTTATATTGATATGTTAAATTCTCTGATTTTATCATTTTTTCGACTTTACGATAATTCAACCTTCGATTTGACGATGTGAATTTGAGTAATTGACAACTGTATTATTTAAAACCAGTAATCGCAATTGTTGTTGAGCGATTGTATGGCTTCCCATTGGAAGAATGTGGATGCATTACATTGATAAATAATGTACTCCCATCTGGCGACATCACACCACCACTAAACTCTGCTCCCATTGGCGCAATGGCTAACCTTCTTACATCATTTGGAGTTGGATTTTCAATTGTAAGATCTAGAACGTACAATTCATTATAGAATTTATTCTTTTTGGATGCGTAAGCCGCTACTCTTCCTTTGTCATGCCAATTGATATCCTCATGAATAATCAAACAATCTCTACCTCCAAATACGGTAGGGGTTACGCAATCTGGATTTGAAATAACAGTAGCACTATCAGTTGAAAAACCGCACTCCATGTGCACACTCATTTTGTTAGTTTCAGTATCAAAAACAAGAATTCTTCCATGTACATCTTTTATTACATTTCCTTCTGCAAAAGGTTTTAAACCATTAGAAATTTTCCCTCCTTGCTTAACTCTATGGGTCCAATCTGTTTCATCGTGTCCGGTTTCACTAATGTAAATTTTGTTTCCTACTCGTCCGAACCATTCGTGTCTCATGAACATCGTTGCGCCAAGATCAATGGCAGCATATCTTGCTCGAATCATGGTGGCAGTGTCTCTAGCCAAAGGCAGCCAATTTCCTCCTGACCCATCTTCCAATTGCTGATATGCATACAACTGACCTTGAGAGTAGTCTAGTTCTTCGTCTGCCACAAATTTGAAGAAAACACCAGGCTCAAAATCATCAGATAGAAATACTGTTTTATTATCGTCCAGAAACTCCACGTCTTCATGGAAGCATCTTCCCATAGCGATCATTTTTTGTGTAGCCTTCTTAGTCTTTGGATCAACTTCTACAACGTATCCCATATTTTGCCAATAGTCTAAATTACCAACACTATCTGTTTTTAAATGACCCTTACCCTTTCTATACATCGAAGCATTGTCCTTTGGTTGGTATTCTTCACAGGAATATATCATTCCATTCGGGCCTACAGTTCCTCCACAATTTCTATCTGTATTTCCTACGGTAGTAAAATCTACATATTCAAAATCTGAAGTTATATCCCATTTTTGATTCTCTCCTTTGGCCACATGAAACATTGTTGCTCCTCCTCCATCACCTAAGTTGGCATCGGCATACTTTGTTTCATGACTCACAAAAAGCCAACCTTGATTTTCATCAAAATCATCTGATAAAAAAGCCACCATGTCGTGATTTCCTTTTGCAGGATGCTTCGAACCATCTGGTTTGGTCACCAAATCAATTTTTTCGGTAAATAAAATTTGAACATTAAACCCTTCTGGCACTAAAACTGTGTTGTGATTAAAACTCGTATCAATAGGTTTAAAAATACTATCCAAAGGAATGTAAGATGTCTGAGGTGCTTCAACAACAACTGTATCTTCAACTTCTTGAGGCTTTTCAGAGCCAGCAGTTTCAATAACTTGTTCCACTTCTTTAGATCCACAGGAAACTAAAGCAACTAATGACAATAATAATAGGCTAGTAAATTTCATTTAGTTCTATTTTTTTGATTCGGTTATTTTGACTTCAGTATCGGTTTCCGGTAGTTTTAGTGCTCTAAACATAATTAACAATCCAATTACTGCTGGGATAATACTTAACCATTGTCCCATGTTTAAAATAGCATCATCTGAAAGTGTTTGGTGCTCCTTCCAAAATTCGATAATAAATCGAGCGCCAAATAACAGGACTAGAAACAAACCAAAAAGTAGACCCTCTTTATGGTGCCAATGCTTTTTCCAGTAGCCAAACATCATGACAATAAATATGATCAAATAGGCAAAGGCTTCCCACACTTGAGTAGGTATTCTAGGTATTATTCTTACCTCAAAAGCAAACATGCCAGAATTACCATTAACATTGACCATCTCCGTTTTATCACCATAGAAAGCTATGTGATCCTCCTTAGGGTCAAAATTGTCTTTAAGCATTTGCTTCACATTTTTAGAAATTGAAGCTAAGTATTCTTGACTTATAGGCGTCTGTGATAATACATTCACTTTAAGAGTGCCTATAGGACCATCTGCATCGCTTCCTGATTCTTCTACGTCTATTTCTTCAACAGTTATTTTGCCTCCTGACATCCCTTCGAGATCGGAAGAGCACACGTCTGAACTCCAGTCACGTGAAACGATCTCGTATGCCGTCTTCTGCTTGAAAAAAAA
>CAJYBK010000066.1 GCA_913064955.1 uncultured Flavobacteriales bacterium | reverse complement strand
AGCGGGTGTAGAGCGTTTTAGAATTGATAACTCGTATCAGGTTCAGGCAATGGGAGATGGAACAGCAGCTGCACCCTTTTATTCTTGGAATGGGGATGAAAATACAGGGATCTGGCGTTCTGCTGCGGATAATCTAAGTATTGCAACAGCAGGGGTGGAAACAATGCGCTCTAATACAACAAGAATGGATGTAATGCAAGAAATAAGAACAAGACAAACAGACGCGGTTTCTGGAGATGTCTTAGTTCATATTCATGATAATGCTGCAGATGATGGTGTAATCGATCTTTATCGAAATAATGTATTGGATACAAGAATTCATGCAAATGGTGAAACTACATATAACAGAGCAGAACTAGATAGTAGGACTTTTGTGTTTGCCGGAACTGCTGCAGTTTACCCAACTTTAGATGTTGTAGATGCACATGCACTTGAAGGTGGTGATAACTATGCGATAAAAGCATATAGTAACGGCTCTGGAGTTTGTTTGTATGGTGAGATTACAAATTATCAAGGAGCAATCCCTGTAGTTGGAGTCAATGCGGATAATAATATTGCAAACGGCATATCACCAGCTATTATGGTTCTTGGTCAATATGCTGGTACAGATAATGATAATCATATTGGTGTTTACGGATTAAGTACTCCATCAGGAACCAGAGGATGGGGAGTAGTAGGTGAGGGAAATCAATATGGTGTAGTTGCTTTAGGTAATTTGATAGCTACTGGAGCAAAGACTTTTGTAATTGATCATCCTTTAGACCCTGAGAATAAAATATTGAAACATTTTAGTGTAGAATCAGATGAAATTTTAAATCACTATCGAGGAGTTGCATTGTTTGATGTAAACGGAAATGCAGAAGTTAAGTTTGCAGATTATTTTATGGAAATTAACACAAATTTTACTTATCAACTAACTTCAATCGGTCAAGCAAATCCAAATATGTATATTGGTTCAGAAATAGACGAAAGCGGAAAATTTATTATTTCAGGAGGGATTCCAGGATCTAAAGTGTCATGGCAGGTAGAGGCAAACAGGAATGATAAATTTGTTCAAACTCACCCTGAAGTTTTAGAAATAGAAGCTTCAAAAACAGAAGAACAGATTGGGAAATATTATGACCCAGTAAGTTGGGGCTTAAGTAAAGAAAAGGCAATTGTCAACGTAGAAAATCAAGTTGCGAAAAAACAGCGTCTTGAAAAAGAGAATCAAGAGAAATTAAAAACTGCGGAAGACAATAAATAAACCACTGTTCAAAACTCTTTTGTAACCTTATACTAGTAACCTATCGTATAGATAACTTTGCTAGTATGAGGTTATTTCTTTTTTACATATTTCTATCGTTAAGTTCTTTGTCATTCGCTATGGAGCATGATCCTCCTGTGGGAGATACTACAGTTGTGGATTCTCTATTAACCGAAGAAGAACTATTGCAAAGAGAATTCCCTGAAATCTGTCCTGATGAAACTTATGAGCATTGGATTTATAATCCGGATTTTCATTTAACACCAGAATACTACAAAAAAAGGTATGTTGAAACAGACCTAATGTACAAAGTCGTAGATAACTTCGGAAATGGTTTCGATAGTTTGTACGGGGCTCGAAACATGAGGCCAATTTTACATGGAGTGGCTTACAGAGGAGGAGCCAATAATTACTATCACAAAGTAGACAAAAGAAACAATCACAATCCTTTACCAGACGATGGTATTGACAACCTTTGTAAAGAAGGTTTCTCAGGTTCTGTATATTTATATCGAAACAACTTTGATTCAGCACCTATTGCCAAGAACTGCGACTGTGTAAATGGCGCCAAAAACAAAATGGACTATTTCCAATATGATTACTTTGATGATAAGCATGTTTATGAAATGGTAAAAATGGTATACCTAAGTGCGGTTGACACAACGGTAGGTCCAGTATATTTACATTGCTGGAATGGTTGGCATGCAAGTGGTTTTATATCTGCTGTACTTTTAAAACAGTTTTGCGGATTTAGCGATTTAGATGCTACAGCTTATTGGGATTTAGGTACAGATGGAGCCAATAACAGCCCAAGATACAATAGTATTCGCGAGCGAATTATGGAATTTCAACCTATTAGTGAATTCATTATTAAAGATTCAATTGGAAACACTATCTGCCCTCCTATGCCGGAGTACATTGACAGTTCACAACTGCATATTTCAATTGAACATTTGGCTATTGTTCCGGAAGCAATTCCTGTAGGAACGATTATGATTTTGGAGAATGTGAAATTTGGACCTGGGAAAACAAGCTTTTCAAATATCTCATCCAATAGTGATGTAAAAAACCTATTGGAGGCTTTAAAAAAGAATCCAGACATGGTTATTGAGATCAGCGGTCATACCGATAAATCAGGAAATGAAGGGACAAATAAATCTTTATCTAAACAAAGAGCACAATACATCTATAATTATTTAATCGACCAAGGTATAACTAGCAATAGGCTTTCGTACAAAGGGCTAGGTTCGGCAAAACCTGCTTACAGCAATAAGTCTAAAGATGGTAGAGCAGCAAACAGAAGAATTGAAATTAAACTAATTAGCAAAAAGGCTGAATCAATGGATAAGTTGGTTGACGAAGAAAACCTTGTAGTAGAAGATGAAGATAAGCCCATTTTAATCTCTTCCTTAAATAGCAAAAAGATTGGTGAGTCAGTGTTGTTGCAGAATGTGGTTTTCGGTCCAGGAGAGATCGTTTTAGCCGATTCATGTAAGTTGATTGTAGATGAGTTGGTTTTACTGCTTAAAGAGCAAGAAAACATGAGAATTGAGGTGATGGGTTATACAGACATCAGCGGAATACCAGAAAAGAATGTTTATTACTCACAAGTGAGAGCGCAAGCTGTTCAAGAATATATCATTTCAAAGGGTATTGCGGAAGATAGAGTTACATTTTCTGGATGTGGTTCTGACAACCCAATTGCGCCTAACGCATACAGATGGGGTAGAGATAAGAATAGAAGAATTGAAATTAAACTAATAGATAAGTAATGAGTTCCAATAAGATAAGCACAAACAAAGCACCTAAACCAATGGGGTTGTATCCTCATGCTAGAAAAGTAGGCAACTTGTTGTTTTTGTCAGGAGTAGGTCCAAGAGCGGCTGGTTCAGGTAGTGAAGAAGCAAATATTCCAGGTTTGAAATACGACAAGAACGGAAATTACGAAGCATTCGATTTTGAAGCGCAATGCAGAAGTGTTTTTGACAATGTTAAGGTCATTTTAGAAGAGTCCGGTTCTAGTTGGGAAAACCTTGTGGATGTAACAACTTTTTTAACTGATATGAAACGGGATTTTAAGACCTATAATAGGGTTTATGCGGAGTATTTCAAAGAAAATCAACCATGTAGAACAACGGTTGAGGTAAATGCACTTCCATCTCCAATATGCATTGAACTAAAATGTATCGCTACTATAGATAATTAGTTTTATAGAATAAATTAGTCATAAAAAAACCTTAGCAGAATTCTACTAAGGTTTTTTTTTATGTTTTAAAATATAAGTTAATCTTCATCGTCCATATCAGAGTCGTCTTCAAAATCATCACCATGCTTATCGGCATAGTTTTCTTGAATTTCGTCCTTAAGCATTCCGTCATCATCATAGTCATCATCGTCTTCAATGATGTCTTTTGCTTCTTGAATACTCATTCTAACCAAGTAGTAAAAATCATCCGTCTCATAAGGTAAAGCCATGCGTTTATTCCCTTCACGGTCTACATAGCTGACTAGATGTTGGTAAAATCCAGATGGATAAGACAATTTTATCTGCTCTTGAATCGCTGTATCCAACTTTTCAAAGTCTTTTAAAACTCGTGGTTTGCTTGTTGCCATTTTCAATGAATTGATTGTGTTTAAAATTCTTGTTGAAATATTTATTCAGCAAACATGGTTATTTTTTTTAAAAGTGAGTCACTTCGATTAAATTTTTTTTCAATTTTTTTTAGTTGAACTTTCCAAGTACACTTTCAACATCAAATTTAGACTGCAGTGACATACCTCTTCTTGGTGTCTCAGCCTTTTTTATAGGAGTAGGTTTACATACTTTATTTTTGGTTGTATCAATTTGAATACTGTCTGGCAATAGTTTTATCGTAGAGTCCGGAACATACTCAACACCATAAGCACTGCCGCAGCCAAGCCCCATGTTGTCATTAGAACTAAAGATCTCTAATGTAGAAGAAGAGCCACTATGGCTATAGTGATTAATTCTATTGGTTTGAGAATAGGCCGAAAGCCCTAAAGTAATTAACGAAAATGTAATTAGATTTTTCATATTTAGAATTTATTAAGAATTGATTTTACATCGTATTGTGTTTCGAGAGAAAGTCCTTTTCTCGGAGGGATAGCTTTTGGAATAAGAATGGCGTTTTTGATTTTTGTAGAGTCAATTACTTCTTTCTTTTTTGCCTTTTTAATTGTGTCAGGTTCGTACTCGTGCTTTAAGACCTCACCACAGCCCATGTTGTCCGAAGATTTAAAAATGTGCAGAGTAGCGTCATTGCCGCTATGACTATAATGGTTGATTCTATTAGTCTGTCCCAAAGTGGTAATTGATATCCCTAATAAAAATAAAGTTCCAAAGATTGATTTTTTCATGTTAAGTATTTAGGTCCTAATACAGGTTACATTTAGTTTGGTTCAAATTTTATCAAAGAAAAGAGTCTAAATATTTATCAGACAAAGCGAGTTGATTTATTTTTGACATTGTGGAGAATGTAAAAGACGATATTTTATACCAAATTGCTTTATTGGAAATTGAAAAAATAGGACCAAGTGTAGGCCGTAAACTCATTGACCATTTTGGTTCAGCAAAAGCAGTTTTTCAAGCTAATAAAAAAGACTTTGAAGCACTCGGTGCTATAGGTTCAAATTTGAATACTGGTGTGTCCGATGCTTCCAATTTAAATTTCGCAGAAGCTCAACTTAAATTTGCAGAACAGCAAGGCACGGAAATTATTAGTTATTACGAAAATTCATTCCCCAATAGGTTGAAACATATCAATGATGCGCCATTGGTGCTTTATCAAAAAGGTAATTGCAATTTAAATCATTCTAGAATGGTGGCAATTGTAGGAACAAGGCAAGCCACTAAGTATGGGAAGGATTTCTGCGAATCATTGATTGCAGAGTTAAAATCATATGATGCTTATGTGGTAAGTGGTCTTGCTTTTGGAATAGACGTATGTGCCCATAAAAGTGCTTGTGAGCAAGACTTAAATAATATTGCAGTAATGGCTCACGGATTGGATAGAGTGTACCCTTCGGATCATAAAAGTGTGGCAAATAGAATTGTTTCTCGTGGCGCACTTTTGACGGAATATCCTATTCAAACTAATCCAGACAGAGAGAATTTTCCAAAGAGAAACAGGATTGTGGCAGGCATGGTGGATGCTATTGTAGTGGTTGAGTCAGCGCTCAAAGGAGGTTCCATGATTACAGCAAAGTTGGGCAACGATTACAATAGAGATGTTTTTGCTTTGCCTGGTAAAATATCTGATGAACAATCAAAAGGTTGTAATCATTTGATAAAAACAAATCAGGCACATTTGATCGAGAGCACAAAAGATATAGGCTACATTCTAGGTTGGGAACAAAAAGCGTCATCAGAGAATAAGGTAATTCAAAAAGAGTTGTTTCTGGATTTAAATGAGGATGAACAACAAATTATTTCAATCATAGAGATGGAAGCCCGCAGTATTGACGAAATTGTAGTTATAAGTCAATTACCTATTAGTAAAGTATCATCACAATTGTTGATGTTGGAATTTAAAGGGTTGGTTAAGCAGTTACCTGGTAAAATCTACCAAATGGTTTAAGCTCCTATGAAAAAAAGAAGCACATTATCTTCTACTTTTAAATATACATTACCTTTACATCACTATTAAAACGTCTATCTACATAGCTAGAAGATATTTCTTTTCTAAGAAATCTCAAAGCGTGATCAACATCACTTCCGCTATTTCTGTACTTGGTATTTTTGTAAGTACAGCCGCTATGATTATTGTTTTAAGTGGGTTTAATGGTATTGAGCAATTAGTAAAGGAGTTGTATAATTCTTTTGATCCAGATATTGAAGTTGTTCCTGTTAAAGGAAAGACTTATGATATTTCTACAGTTGATTTGGATAAATTAAGATCTGTGGAAGGTGTCGAATATGTTTACCCCGTAATAGAAGAAATTACGATGGTAAAACATGAAGAACAATATGTTTTTTCCACTATGAAGGGAGTGGGGCCAGATTTTTTTAAGTCAAATCTTATTTCTAACAATATAATTGATGGCGTGGCTGGCCCATCTTCAGATGGAGAAAACTTAGCAATTGTAGGTTATGGCGTACAAGCAAAACTTCAGGTGCCGGTGAAAGAAGAGTATAATAATAGAATCACGATTTACGGTTTACTACGAAGTGAAAAACTTTCTAAGAATAATCAAAAAGCATTCAAACCAAGCGAGAGTTACGTAAAGGGTGTTTTTTCCATTAATCCTGAATTTGATAATGATTATTATATTGTTCCAATAGCTTTTGCACAAGCATTGTTGGAGTATGAAAATAACCGCACGAAGTTGGAGTTTGTATTACTTGAGAATGCTGATGAATGGAAAGTCAAAGAAGAAATTCTTGCTATTTTGGGCCCTGATTTTAGTGCTAAAACGAGGTATGAGCAAAACGAACTAATCTTTAAGACTAACGAAACTGAGAAATGGATGGTTTTTCTAATTCTTGGGTTTATCATGCTGATCTCAACGTTTAATATCATAGCATCTTTGACAATGCTAGTCTTGGACAAAAAGAAAGATATAAAAACTCTAATAAGTATTGGAGCTACTGACAAGATGGTGAGGAATATCTTTGTCGTGGAAGGACTGTTAATTAATTTTATCGGAGCACTACTTGGAGCAATAGTTGGATTTGCGGTTTGCTGGGTGCAATTTGAGTTTAAAATAATCACAATGGAAAACAGTATTGTAGATCATTGGCCAGTAATTGTTAAGTGGACAGATGTTGCACTAATTTTTGGAACTATTTTTATTATAGGATCATTATCTTCTTTTCTCCCTGTAAACTTTTTAATCAAAAGGCATTTTAAGAGTATGTTTCATAGGAACTGATGAATCATAACCTCGTATTTTGGATTAATCTTTGTGTTCCTTACATTTGAATACAACTAATTTATTATATAAATGATAAGCAAATTTATACCCCTATTTTCTGCACTACTATGTAGTACATTTCTTCTTGCGCAAAAACCTGACATTGTTGTTTCGACAGGGCATACTGGTCAAATCAATTCTGTTGCTATAAGTAGTGATGCCAAATACATTGCCACAGGAAGTGTTGATAAAACAGTTAAAATTATCGAAACCGCTTCAGGCAAGGAATTAAGAACCATTGCTGAAAACAATCAAAGGGTAAGTGTGGTGAAATTTGATCAGAAGGTAAATTACTTGGCCGCACATATTGAAGGAGAAGCGCTTAAAGTATATGAATTTTCAACGGGAGAATTGATTTCAAATTTTCCGAGTAGCATGGCAGATTTTGATTTTTGTATAGACAATGAGCATGTGGTATTTGTTGATTATGATGGCTATCTTTCAGTAGGTGATGTGAATACGGCAAAAGTAACATTGAAGACAGATCACGCGGGTTTTACCAATATAGTTTTAGATCAGAATACAACAAAAAGCATAATTTGCTATGATTATCAATCAAACTTAAAAGAAATTGATTTGACAACTGGGGCAGTTGTTAGAGAGGTGAAAGTGTTTCCGGAGTACAAATATGCCTCTTGTAGAATGGCAGTTGATCCATCAGGTAGATGGGTCGCCATAGCTGTTGATGGAAAGGTAAACGGAAAGAATGGGGAGGTACATATTTTTGAACGCAGAACTTTCAAACGAGTTGGAGTCTTAAAAGGACATGATAGCCGTATTTTTGATATGACTTTCAGTAAGGTAAGTGGACATTTAATTACCACTTCTCATGATAGTTCCACAAAAATCTGGGATGTCTCCAAAATGAAATTAGAACAGTCATTTTTCTATAGGTATACTTCTTCTTTTGCAATTGAATCACATCCATTTGAAAAGTATTTTTTATTAGCCGATATTGCTCAAGTAAATTATGTTAATGAAGGAAGTGGAGAGATAGTGAGGTCATTCAAGCCTTTGGGGAATAGCATTCTCAACTTGGCCTATGATCAAATAGGTAACTATTTAGTTTCTTCAGGTGTAAACGTATCTCTAAAAATTTGGGATCTTGAGCAAAACAAAATTGCAAGATCTATTCAAGGATTTTGGCCTATTGCATTCTCGCCTGGGGGGAAAGAACTGGTAAGTATGTATAACGGGATTGCACTAGCAGTTTGGAATCCAAATACAGGAGCACAAATGCATACTTTGGATACGGAGAATGAACTCATTCAGAACATAGCCTATAGTAAAGATGGGAAAATGCTTTCCGGTGGTGGATTTATGGGCATTGTCAAAATTTGGGACATGGAGTCTCATCAATTAATTAAAAAGTTTACGGGTCATGTTGGGGGTATTTATGGAACGTGTTTTAGTCCCGATGGAAAATTGTTGGCTAGTTGTGGCATGGATCAAACGGTTCGAATTTGGGACGTGGCTTCAGGTAAAGAACTTCAAAAAATTGAAGGTCATCAAATTATTGTTAGTGATGTAAAGTTTAGTCCAGATGGCAAATATTTAGCCTCAGCAAGCTGGGACAAAACAATAAAAATATGGAGCACGACTGACTGGAGTTTATTGCATACACTGAAAGGTCATTCTAACATGATTACAACAATTGACTTTAGTTCGGATGGAAGATTTTTAGCTTCAGGCGCTGGAAATAGTACTGTGGCAGAGTATGACAATAGTGTAATAATTTGGAATGTGGAAGAAGGAACAGAACGTTGCAAATATTCTGGACACAGAGGCATGGTTCAAAAAGTAGTATTTGATCATTTGTCTAACTATATTTTTAGCACAGGTGATGATGGTACTATTAAAGTGTGGAACTATGAAACATGTGAAGAAATTGCTACCATGGCGTCTGTTGGAAATGATGAATTTGTCATTGCAACTCCTGACAACTATTACATGTCATCCAAGGATGCACTTGATGCAGTTTCTTTTCGTTTGAACAACAAATTGTATCCGTTTGAACAATTTGATTTAAAACTAAACAGACCGGATATCATTAGTTCTCGCTTAGGTAAAACACCACAAGGTTTGGTTAATGCTTATCAATACATTTACAAAAAGAGATTAAGGAAAATGGGTTTCACAGAAGATCAATTGGGAGATGATTTTCATTTGCCTGAGGTAGAGATTATTGACAAAACAAAGACCTTAACTACAGATGTGAGTACTTATAAATTTCAGGTTTCATTGCTAGACGACAAATACAAATTGGATCGTTTAAATGTTTATGTCAATAATGTGCCTATTTATGGTTTAAGTGGATTTGATTTAAAATCTCTAAACGTTAGTTCTGTCAAAAAAGATGTGGAGTTAAGTTTGTCTTCAGGAGTAAATAAAATACAAGTGTCTACCCACAACGAAAAAGGGGTGGAGTCCTTAAGAGAAACATTCAAGATTATTTACAATGGAGAGAAAAAGAAAGGTGATTTATACATCGTTTCCATAGGAGTTTCAAATTATCAAAATGAAAACTTTAACTTGAAATATGCAGCAAAAGACGCAAGGGATGTGATGGCAACTGTCACAGGTAAAAGTGCTCACTTATATACAGGTATTAAGCAAAGGCTACTTACCGATGAGGAGGTAAATGTTGAAAATATAAACTCATTGAAAGCTTTTTTGAAGAATGCCAAACCAGAGGATGCTGTGATTATTTTTGTGGCAGGACACGGGCTGTTGGATAATAATTTTGATTATTTCTACGCAACTCATGACATTGATTTTAATAATCCAAGAGCAAGAGGTGTTTCCTATGAAATGTTAGAGTCTCTGCTGAGTTTAACCAAGGCATATGAGAAATTGTTAATTATGGATACCTGCCATAGTGGAGAACTGGATAAAGAAGAGGTGGAAGAGGGTAAGAATGAAGATGTAAATCTTGGTGATGTGGAGTTTAGAGCAGTGGGTGTTAGTGTAAGGGAGAAAGAAGGTTTTGGTATGGAAAATACCAAAGAACTTATGGACGAAATGTTTGCCGATGTCCGAAAAGGTACTGGCGCAACAGTCATTTCCAGTGCTGGTGGCGCGGAGTATGCAATGGAAAGTTCTGAATGGAAAAACGGATTATTTACATATTGCCTATTAGAAGGATTAACTTCCAAAAAAGCAGATGCAAATAGAGATAACGAAATCAACGTTTCTGAAATCCGTAGCTATGTTTACGAGCAAGTAACACTACTTTCAAATGGTAAACAAAAGCCAACAGCTAGAAGTGAAAACTTAAGCGTAGATTATAGAATTTGGTAATTTCTATTTTTTGTAATGGAAATCGCCATTTGGTCTAAAAAATAGTGGTATCATTTCTCCATTAACGTCAATTTCCACCTCGTTTCTAAAAGGGACAGTGTTGCTGTTTACTTCGTAACACTGAACGATCGAATTTTTCGAGTAGTTGGTTTCTATGTAATTTGCAGTTTTTTCGTTGAGTTTTCCATATGGAATGAAAATTCTATTCTCTTTATAGTTCCCTGCTTCGTCAAAAAGCACACTTCTTTTTTTACCATTGTACTCAAAGTATACGACATAATTACTATTAGATTTTGTCCAAACTATATTCTTCGCTTCGTTATTGGTGTTGTAGTCTTTATCAAAAACTTCTTGGGCATTTACAGGGACAGAAATTTCTTGACCAAACGTAAAAGTTGCTGTAAGTATAAATGCTATTGTTATAATGATTGCTTTCATTGTTTTGTGCTTTTTTATCAATTATCTTTTTAGAGTGAGGTGTCCCTTGAACTCTAATTCTTTACCATCCAATCCTTTCGCTTTTATTACATAATAATAAACCCCATTGGTTGCTTCGACACCGGCTTCAGTTCGACCATCCCATCCAGAGGTAAGCCAATCTGATTGTGCTATTAAGTTACCCCATCTGTTGTAGATAGCTATTTCATATTCATCAATGAATTTGGCAGTGATGGTGAATAAATCATTCATACCATCCCCATTAGGAGTAAATATATTTGGAATGATCAGAACACCTTCGCCCACGACATTAATTTGATAGGTTGCCGTGTCCGTACAGCCAATTGCATTGTAGGCAACTAAAGTTACCGTATATACACCGCCAGTGTCATAAACCATAGAATTGGGAGTGACGTCAGTACTGCTCAGACCATTCCCAAAGTCCCAAGTGTATGTTGTTGCATCTACAGAGTTATTAATGAAGGAAACATCCAAAGGATATAATCCCGAATCTGGTGTGGCTGCAAATGCTGCAA
Source organism: uncultured Flavobacteriales bacterium (assembly GCA_913064955.1). GTDB lineage: Bacteria > Bacteroidota > Bacteroidia > Flavobacteriales_D > Parvicellaceae > Parvicella. The sequence continues at coordinate 3,551 of CAJYBK010000066.1, read as the reverse complement.
AAACACTATCTCCTTGATTTACCATAGTACTTCCTGACGCTTCACATCCATTTGAGGCTGTTACTGTAAGGTCGTATGTACCAACTCCAACCCCAATAAGATTATTAGATACTTCAGTTGTATTCCATAAATATGTCAATGGACCAACGCCTCCAACTACTGCACTGCTTATTGAACCATCTAAATAACCAACACAAGTTGCATCTGTAGGTGTCAATGTCACACTTTCAATACCTGGTATGGTTGTTACAAAAATGGTGTCCGAAATACTTAAACAACCATCTGTATTCACAGCATTTACAATAAAGGTTGTGTCTCCAAGAATAGTTGGATTGATAGAAGCAGTTGTTTCTCCTGTACTCCAAACATATGAAACGCCTCCTGAAGCACTTAAGGTTAAGTCGGTGAATGTACATGCAATTGTATCTGCTGTTACATTACCGATAGAAGGCACAGGAAACACATTAATCGTAATAGATGCCATATCTGATGTGTTACAAGCAATTGTTCCAACACTGTCCCAAACTACAGTTACATCATAGGTTGTCGTAGTAGTAGGTTGAACCCAAATGGTGTCAGTCGTTTCTCCAGTGCTCCAAGTATAATAAGAACCACCTTGTACGGTTAGCATTGTGCTATCGCCTACACAAACGGTTTGAGAACTAGCACTTACTTGAGCGCTTACACCAGTTACTTGAACTAGTATAGAATCTTCTGCTGTACAACCATTTAAATCAGCGGTAACGTTGTACCAAGTATCAATCAATGGATTCACTGAAATCATATAGGTTGTTGCTGTACTTCCTCCTGACCATTGGTAGGTACTTCCTGCAGATCCATTAGCAGTTAAGTCGGCAAAATCACCTGAGCAAATTTGATCCGCTCCAGAAATAAATACTTCAATGAGTATTGGATTAACCGTTATGTTAGCAGTATTGCTACACTCAAAGTTGGTTACAGAAACTGAATATGTAGTAGTATCTATTGGTGTAACAGTATTGGTTGCAGTTGTAGTTCCATCATCCCATAAATAATCTGTACCTCCTGAAGCAGTTAGGTCAGTTGATTCTCCAAAACAAATATCCAATGCAGTTGAGGCTGCGATAGTTGGAGTAGGAATGTCGTCTACCACTAAAGTAACGTTTGTAGTTGTTGCAGAAAGACCACAACAAGGAGTTTCAATTTGTAGAGTTATGTTGTAAGTGCCAGGTGTATTGAATACCGATCCAATAATAGAATCATTATTGGTAGTTATTACACTTGGTGCAATAGCGTTATCAAAGTCCCAATAGTAGGTGTAGTTGATTCCTGACGAAACAGCAAAGAAATCGGCAGATTGTCCAACACATACATGGTAATCAGTTCCGTATAGGGTTGCTGAACTTCCAATAACAGGTGTTAAACCAGCACCACTTACAACGATATTTACAAAGCCAGTGTATATATCAGAACCAAAGTCAATATCCTTAAATCCTGTTGTGGAGTATGAAGAAGTAAATGTGTTTCCTGTTCCTGTTGCAGGCGTACCACCAGAGCCAACATCCCAAGAGTTACTTGAACCAGCAGAAAAATCAGTTGAAGTATTGGTACATGTTACGTTGTCAACAGTAATAACTGCTTGTGCCGCTAAATTAAAACTTGCATCGCTAGTGGCTAAAGCTGTTCCTCCGTCAAGATAAATATCGATAGCTTCTCCCGGTTGACCAGCACCTCCGGCACCTCCGTCACCTCCAGCAGCACCATTTGCACCATTACCTCCACAACCAACTTCACCTCCGTATGTGGATCCGGCACCACCAGCACCACCAGAGCCACCTGTACCACCAGGGCCGCCAGTACCACCAGCACCTAGTGTGCCAGCATTTATATTTCCGTTGATTATGTTACCATTTGCTCCATTATTAAAAAGGTACAGACCGTATGAAGAACCTCCACCAAAACCGCCTAAACCGCCAGTTCCGCCTTGGCCTCCGCCACCTCCTCCGCCACCGCCAGAGCCGTGACCGTCAGTACAGAAGAAACCTCCTTCGCCAGCGCCACCGCCACCGCCACCGCCACCTTCTCCTCCGGTACCGTTGGTTCCATTTCCTCCTTGAGAACCTGCTTGCCAAAATCCAGCAGTGATTGTTCCAATTGCTCCTGCTGTTCCGGCTGTTCCGGCTGTCCCAGCGGTAACAACACCTTGCGGTGCATTATCTCCGGATAAAGCAGCATTACAACCGCCACCTGAACTATTACATCCTGATTCTTGTCCTGCTAAACCTCCTGCATTACCAGATCCTCCAGATCCACCAACGCCACCATCTCTATCTTCACCTCCTCCAGAAGCACCTCCGCCTCCACCACCACCATTGATGCCCGTAGGGGCACCACCAGCGTTACCGTTGTTAGCGGATGTTGATCCACCAGCGCCACCGGCACCAGCATTAGTAGCACCACCACCATTGCCGCCATTACCGCCACCACCACCACTGGACTGACTGTCATCATTTCCGTTTTGGCCATTAGCACCGTTGCTTCCATTTAAACCATTGACCCCAGGAGTACCATTACTTCCGTCAGATGCATCTCCAGGTAATACTTGACATCTTACTAGTTCATAATTGTATGCTCCGGTTAAATGCATTCCATAAGTTGATACTCCGTAACCAGAAGATCCTGCAGGTGCATTATCAGTGGTAATTGTTATATCTTGAAGTCTAAAGTCGTGAATACCATTTCCGTATATGGCAACAATTCTTTCTTGGTCAATTGCACCTTCTACATTGGAAGCAGTTCTGTTGATAGTTGTTGCTCCCGGAAGAGATGTTTTTTGCCATCCATTTCCGTCATCAAATCCACCTTCTATGGTGGTAAAAGAGGAAATAGTAGAAATCGGATTATTGAAATTATAAGTTCCTATCGCCATTCTGATTAATGCTCCATTACAATTGGACATAGACAATGCTGTTAATAAATCAGTAGGAGAGGCTTGTGTTCCCGCTCCGGAGCCTGTAGGAGAAACATAAATAACATTACATGCAGGAACAGTTCCTGGATCCCTAACAATGATTTGAACAGTGTCAATTTGCGTACATCCGAACCATGAAGTAGCAACATTGTAGGTTGAATCAGCAGGAGGACTGGCGATTGTTGTTGTGCCAATTGTGCCATCACTCCAAAGATGTGTTGCGCCACCATTGGAAGAGGCTAATCTTAAAGTAACCGCATCGCCCGGATAAAAGTGGGTAGGGTTAGGAGTGAGTGTAGTAGGCGGTGCTACGTTTTGAAAATTACCTGTTTGAGTTAGAACAACTGTTTCAGAACCACATAAGTTAGTGATGTCAGCAGTCAGTGTAACAGTATATGAGCCGTCAGCAGCATACGAATGAGAAACGTTTTGCCCTGTAGCAGTGTTACCATCTCCAAAATCCCAAGTCCATGTAACTACATCAGCAGATGATGTATTGGTAAAATTGACTTCGGTATTGTAAACAGAAACAGGATTGGGTGCATGGATAAAATTTGCGACTGGAGCCTTGTTAACCTCAATTAATTCAGGCCATGATTCA
>CAJYBK010000065.1 GCA_913064955.1 uncultured Flavobacteriales bacterium | reverse complement strand
GATTAGAACCACGACAGGCATTTTTGTATCGAAAGGTGTGTTTGTTGTTTTGTAGTCTCTATTGGTTTCCGCTAATCTTCCTTTTGTATAAACCACCAACTCACCTTTAGGAACAAAGAAATTGACAATATTTACCGCTTCGTGCAATAATCCACCTCCATTTCCTCTAAGGTCAAATACCAGTTGAGTCATGTTGCTAGAATCTTTTAATTTATTGATGGCCGCACCAACTTCTTGAGAGGCTGTTTTGGTAAATGAATTTAACTTCACATAACCTGTTTTGTCATCGACCATCCCAAAGTATGGTACATCTGGTATTTTGATTTCTTCTCTATTAAATGTTACATCCTTTATCTCATCACCTCTCTGAAATTTAATAGATAAGGATGTGTTTGGGCCACCTTTTAAGAATAAACTCATGTCCGAAACAGTTTTTCCTTTTACGTCTGTTCCGTCTACTTCCAATAAAATGTCACCAGCTTTTAGTCCTGCTTTTTGAGCGGGAGAACCTAAGTAAGGTTCAGAAATGACAATGTAATCACCTTGAGATTGAATAAGCGAACCGATTCCTCCATATTGACCTGTAGTCATGTACCTGTAATCCTCAATTCTGCTTTGAGGAATGTAGACCGTATATGGGTCCAAAGACCTTAGCATAGCATCAATGCCAGTTTTCATTAATTCACCTGGTTGAGGTTCGTCTACATAATAAGTGTTGAGTTTGTCATAAACTCCCGACATTAATCGGATGTTCTTGGAAATTTCAAAAAGATCTTTGTCGTTTTGCGTTTCAGGTCTGGTCGAAACAAACATGACCATCATTGCCATTAAAGGCAATATAAATATGATTAGTTTAATGCTCTTCTTCATAAGATTGGGTGTTTTCTTCTATTTGAACGATCAATTGTTCTAATAAAAGTATCATTTTAGTACTTATATACTCAAAAGTAGGAATTTCGTTACCAATATAGATGAATGAAATTCCGATTTTAACATTTCTTTGCAGGCAGAATTCCACCAGTTTAATTTTATTCAAGCGATACGCTTCTCGCATAAGTCTTTTTACCTTGTTGCGATGCACTGCTGATTTGAAGTTTTTTTTGGAAGCACCAAAAAGAACCTTAACGGCTGTATCGCTCTCTAGATAATTCCAGTTTGCTCTTAACGGGTATTTAATAGACCTTAGTCCAGAACCAAAAACCGTTTTGATTTGGTTTTCTTTTTTTAGTTTTTCTATTTTGGATAAGGTAAACTTCACAATGCAAATAACGCAAAAGGTCGACTATTGCCGACCTTTAACTCAATATATTTCTTAACCTTTACTTGTTTGCTTTGATGAAACTTTCAATAGCCATAGTCATTGATGGTGCTCCTGGTTGAGGTGCATGTACGTCCAGTTTTAACCCTGCTTCAATGGCTGCTTTTGCAGTTGTAGTTCCAAAACAAGCAATTTTAGTGTTGTTCTGTTTGAATTTAGGGAAGTTTTTGAATAGTGATTCAATTCCAGAAGGGCTGTAAAAAACCAACATGTCATATTTAACATCAGTTAAATCAGAAAGGTCACTACAAACTGTTTTGTATAAAGTTGCGTTTTTAAACTCAACACCTTCTTTTTCTAAAATAGCAGGAATACTCCCGTTTTGGATGTTAGAACAAGGAACTAAGAATTTTTCTTTTTTATGTTTTTTCAAAACATCTACTAAATCAGAAAATGTTTGTTTTCCGTGAAAGATCTTTCGTTTTCTATAAACCACATATGTTTGCAAGTAAAAAGCAACTGCTTCTGAAACACAAAAGTACTTCATATCATCAGGAACAGTGAAGCGCATTTCTTTCGCTACTCGAAAGTAGTGGTCAATAGCATTTCTAGACGTAAGAATAATAGCCGAATATTCGTTTAATTGTATCCTTTCTTTTCTAAACTCTTGTACATCCACACCTTCAACGTGAATGAAAGACCTGAAATCAATTTTCAGTTTTGCTTTCTCAGCCAGTTGCACATAAGGATTTTTACCTTGTGCTGGTTCAGGTTGCGATACTAAAATAGTTTTAATTCCCACGGTGAATAATATTATCTGTTAACTCGTAATCTTGTTTAATCTCTATTTTTCACCAATAAACCATGCAATAAATACGATTAATGGCAAAATTTCGAGGGTGCAAAAGTACAAAAATAAATAATACCCGGAAATTTTTATTTGAGTTGTTTGCCTAAACTCTTGAACTAACTTGAAAAGATAAGTCAAAATTAGTGTGATTTGCAAAAGCAGAAATAACCCATTGTAAAAGAAAGCTAGCCAAGTAATATCACTATCTGCTAATCTAAAATTGGCAAAAAATAACATAGGGATCATAATCATTCCCAATACTTGATAAAAGAACTTGTTGTAAGTGTTTATTTCATTTGCAATGAAGGGTTGTTCAGAAAAATAACCAATGAAGAAAAATAAGATTTTTCTAGCCCAATAATATCCGATTAAGATTGCGCAAGTGATGAAGAAAATAGCATAAATATTTAATCCAAACTTGGCAACATCATACTTCGTGAAAAGCGAATAGGTGATTGCGCTGCTTACGATTAAAACGGTGTTTACCAAAAGTAAACTACTCATTCATCCTTTTACTAAAGCTTCCTCTCTAATTACTCTTCTGAAGGCGCGAAGATCTGTGAATCCTTGAAAAATAGATGTGAGCTTTTTCTGCTCATAGAGTTTTAAGAAGATGACAATTATGCTTCCTAGTAAAATAGGAATATAAAGCATCATGAGATTGTTTTCGGTATGTCTAGCTACTAATTCGATGCAACAAAATTAACTTTTTTGAATTGATATGATTAGTTGTGATTGTCTATTTTATTTTATGCGTAAATTGGGGAATTAATTGCAATAGGGAAGATGAAGAATAATGATTTTAAAGGAAACATTAGTTTCCAGTTTTTAAGTGAGCCTACAGATGTTAATTTTGGAGGGAAGGTGCATGGTGGAATCGTAATGAAGTGGATCGATCAAGCCGCTTTTGCGTGTGCTGGAAGTTGGTCTGAAACTTATTGCGTAACAGTTTATGTAGGTGGCATTAGATTTTTCAAGCCTGTCAAAATTGGCGATTTAGTAAAGGTAGATGCCAAAATAGTTTACACTGGAAACTCTAGTATGCACATTGCCATTGATGTATCTTCTAAGAATGTTAGAGAAAAAGATTATCATAAAACCACTCACTGTATCATTGTTTTTGTGGCAGTGGATGATGAAGGTAAAACCACTAAAGTACCAAAATGGGTTCCTTCTACTGATAGAGAAAAACAAATGGAAGCCTATGCTGTCAAACTAATGGGCCTTCGTAAAAATATTGAAGAGGAAATGAGGCCTTTTTTGATGGACTAGTTTTAATATGGCAATAAATCGATGCAACAATGTATGGCAATAAATCGATGCAATTGAAATTGTTAACTCTTGTCATTTCGACCTTGTGGAGAAATCTTTACAGAGGATAGGATTTTTATCAGGTTATTTTATTGAATATAGAGTAAATGTTTTTTTGTCCATAGTACTAAAAACTGTTGGATAAACTTCCGTTCCCATATCTAATTTTGAAATATCAAATTTTGATGGGTCTACACCAATTTCTTTAAATCGTTTCGGGTTACCAGTTTTTCCTTTTGTTTCAGTAAATTTTATTTTTGAGAGTTTATTGTCTGTTAATTCACCCTCTAAGATAGTTGTAGTGTAGGTCTTTCCTGATAATCCACCATGAGATTCTCTTTCAAAGTAAATTCTACTGTCAGTTCTTTCAATGCTGAAACATTTATTAGGGCTTGATAAATTTGCTGCTAATGCTATCTCGACCTTAAAATTGTTTAGTTTTGAGATTGAGGTTGTTTGATTTTTAGACTTGACGGAATAGTTAATTGAGTAAAAGTTTTTCAAAGTCAGATTTTGTCTTTTATCATCTACTTCAGCAAGAATTCCTATAATGTTAATTGTGTCATTGCTTATGCTGATTTGACCAATTTCAGAAGGAAGTAGATAGGAGTACGAGTATCCGCTTCCCGAAGTTGTAGTGAAAAAACTACTTTGGATTTTCAAATTGTTTTGCGCAGTACTTTTGTGGTGTTTGAAATGTATAGGTCCTAATTTTTTATTGTCATCAGCCTTTAAATCTATAGAGTGATTTGAAGTAGTACCATTGGATTTATTAATTTCAATAATTGAAAACGAAAAATATTCATCATTCGCTGAAGGGTTAGTAAGGTTAATAAAAATTGAATTTTTATTTTGTCCAACGTACCTCCCTCCCGGCTCATTTCCGTAGTTAGTTCCAGTGAACCTTAGTTCGTTAGTGTGAAATTCTTTTGAAAGTTCAGTGACTAAGTGTGATTTGTGATTTATTGAAAATAAGGAAAAAACTTTAAATTTATTAACTTTTTCTGTAGATAGGATGTAGAGGTTTTCATCATCGCAAAAAATATCTACAATGTCGCCAATTACTGTCTTATCTGAAGCTGTAGTTAAAACTTCTTTAGACTTACCATTTTCTAACTTAGAAAGGATATAATCAAATTCTACATCAAAAAGTGGGTTTACAACATAGAGATGTTTGCTGTCCGGACTTGAGACAAAGCTTGGAGATCTATACATCATTTTAGAGATGATATGATCATATTTATATTCGCTAATAATTTTACCTTTTGGAGATATTTCAATTACATTTTCAGCCTTTTTAATATAAAAAACAATATTGCCATTAGGTCTTGTAATCCAAACAGCATCTTTTGCCTTAGGCACCTCATAAATCTTAGTTTGAGAGAACCCTAATGTGTTTAATAATATTAATAATGCTAGAAGTATATTTTTCATAAATTTAATTTTTACATACGCTAAATTAAATTTAACTTTTTAACAAAGTTAAATTTGCAAAATGGGCGTTTCCCATTCGAATTAGACCTTGTCATTTTGACCTTGTGGAGAAATCTAAGCTCGTAATGCAGTAGATTTGGCTCTGCCGAACAATGTTTCTTGGTTCCGTAAACTTCACTCGAAATTTCAAGAATCTTGATAAACTTTGGTGCTATTGAATTAGCACATTGTTAAATTGCTACATTGCGCCAGCCTTTCATTGCAAGTCCTAACTTGCCAACCACATCTCCAACAACTCAATGGCTGCAGCACTAATCTTAGTCCCCGGACCATAAACAGCCGCTACACCTGCGTCAAAAAGAAATTGATAATCTTGCTGTGGAATTACACCACCTGCAATAACAACTATATCCTCTCTTCCCATTTTCTTTAGTTCTTCGATTACTTCTGGAACCAAAGTTTTGTGACCCGCAGCTAATGAGGATACACCCAAGAAGTGAACATCATTTTCAACCGCTTGTTTAGCAGCTTCGTAAGGTGTTTGAAATAATGGTCCAATATCCACATCAAAACCGATATCGGCATAACCAGTACTAATTACTTTAGCACCTCTGTCATGTCCGTCTTGCCCCATTTTAGCAATCATGATTCTAGGTCTTCTACCTTCTTTCTTTTCAAACTCTTTGATAAGAGATTGTGCTTTGATAAAATCTTTGTCATTCATAGCTTCTGCAGAATATACGCCCGAAATGGACTTGATAGTTGCTTTATATCTTCCAAAATGTGCTTCCAATGCATCAGATATCTCACCTAAAGAAGCTCTTTCTCTAGCGCAGACAACTGCTAGTTCTAATAAGTTTCCTTCTCCAGTTTCTGCACACTTACTTAAAGCATCCAATGCTGCTTTTACTTTAGGAGCATCTCTTTCTGCCTTCATTTTGTCCAATCTAGCAATCTGAGAAATCCTAACTTTGGAATTGTCAATGTCTAAAATTTCAAAGGCTTGTTCATCGTCTGTTTGGTATGCATTTACGCCCACGATGATGTCTTTCATAGAATCAATTTTGGCTTGCTTTCTTGCAGCTGCTTCTTCAATTCTCATCTTTGGAACACCAGACTCTATGGCTTTTGCCATGCCTCCTAGTTCTTCTACCTCTTGAATCAATGCCCATGCTTTGTTGGCAATTTCATCCGTCAATTTTTCTACGTAATGGCTTCCAGCCCATGGATCAATCGCTTTGCAAATATCAGTTTCTTGTTGCAAGTAAATCTGTGTATTTCTAGCAATTCTCGCAGAGAAATCCGTTGGCAATGCTATGGCTTCATCTAGCGCATTGGTGTGCAAAGATTGCGTTCCGCCTAATGTTGCCGCCATTGCTTCGATACAAGTTCTTGCTACATTGTTAAAGGCATCTTGCTCTGTCAAACTCCAACCACTTGTTTGGCAATGCGTTCTCAATGCCAATGATTTTGGATTTTTAGGATTGAACTCTTTGACTATTTTTGCCCAAAGCATTCTCGCTGCTCTCATCTTGGCAATCTCCATAAAGTGATTCATCCCAATAGCCCAGAAGAAAGATAACCTAGGCGCAAATGCATCAATGTCTAATCCGGATTTTACACCAGTTCTTAAGTACTCCAATCCATCTGCTAGTGTATATGCCAATTCAATATCTGCTGTAGCACCTGCTTCTTGCATGTGATAACCAGATATAGAAATAGAGTTGAATTTTGGCATCTTCTGAGAAGTGTACTCAAAAATATCTGAGATGATTTTCATCGAATGCTTTGGCGGATAGATGTACGTGTTTCGCACCATAAATTCTTTCAAAATATCATTTTGAATAGTTCCAGCCAATAATGCTTTGTCTACCCCTTGTTCTTCTGCTGCTACAATGTAAAAAGCCATAATAGGAAGTACGGCTCCATTCATGGTCATAGAAACAGACATCTTATCCAATGGAATTTGATCAAACAAAACCTTCATGTCTAAGATGGAGTCAATTGCTACACCTGCTTTTCCTACGTCACCTTTTACTCTTGGATGATCACTGTCATAACCTCTGTGCGTTGCCAAATCAAATGCCACAGATAATCCTTTCTGACCCGCGGCTAAATTTCTTCTGTAAAAAGCATTGGATTCTTCCGCAGTACTAAAACCAGCGTACTGTCTAATGGTCCATGGTTTTTTGATGTACATGGTAGAGTAGGGACCTCTCAAGTTGGGCGCCAATCCAGATACATATTCCAAGTGAGAAAGATCTGCTACGTCTTTTACAGAGTAAAATGATTTTATCTCAATTTTTTCAGGAGATTCAAACGTCCTAGTAGGATGTTGAATTTCCTTAGTTTGAGTAAGTGGCGATATATTGTCGAATGATTTTCTCATGATTAATTCAATTTTGTTTGTGCCAATCTGTAAGGTGACAAGAATTTCTCATCTGCATTGATGGGTTGATAATTCTCACTTCTTGTTTCTTTAGCATTGGGATGCCTATTGGTTCCTAGTAGAATCAATTCCTCATTTTTGAATTGTGCTTGTTTTTTATCTAGGTCTTCTTTAACCCATTTGGCAACCGTACCTTTTTCAAAGGCAATTAAAAATCCTCCCATTTTTTCAATTTCTTGAAATTTGGCCCATGATTTTTCGATGATAATGTCTGTCAATTGCTCAATGTAGTAAGATCCGTTGGTAGCATCTTTCACTTGATTGAAATAGGCTTCTTCCTGCAAAATCAAAGAAATGTTTTTGGACATTCTTGCTGCATCGGAGCGTTTTTCTTTAATATTCATATCGTCCTTCAATACTTCTATGCTGTCGGCACCTCCAAGAATACCTGCCATAGCAGCAGTGGTTCCTCTGCGACGGTTATTGTGTAAGTCTAAATTAGATTGGTAAAAGTTGGAGTTTTCCACATGAATAGTAGTGTAATGATTCTCCACACCATAGTTGGCCAATACGGAATTCCATAAAGTTCTAAAGGCTCTTATTTTAGCCATTTCGGTAAAGTATGAATTACCCAATGCCAATTGAAATGTAATATTTGCTGCTGCTTTTTCTGGAGCAATACCATTCTCAATTTGCGCTTGAAGATATTCGTGTCCGTGGGCAATGGCAAATGCCTGTTCATTCTGAATTCTTGCACCACAATTAGCATACAAACATCCCCAAACGAAAACTTCTCCGCTTTCAATTTTTGTTTTTGGACCAAGATTAAGGACGTATTGACCAATGCTGTCCGTAACAATTTTCAAGTTTAAATCTGTAATGTTCCAGTTTTTACTTTTGCAATATTGAGTGAAAGCGATGGTCATTGCATCTTTTTTATCTACGGTAGTTTTTACAGTAACGTGAATGATATCTAGCATCACCTCGTTTAATACAGTAGCAATATCCTCAATTTTTAAATGGTTTAAATGAAGTTTGTTTACACCTCCAGTTAATGCTTGTAAAATATATTGGTTGGCTTTTTTTGCGTCTTTACAGTTGAAAGATTGAGTGATTAACCAAGAGTTATCATCCTGATTAACATGCGAGTCAAAGCGAGCGTATTTGTTTTTATAGTCAAAAAGGACAGGGTTGATTGGTCCTAGTTCGCTTTGCCAATTTAAATCTTCTAAAGTTCCTCCTTTGAGGTCTTTTGTGATTTTTGCTTGCCATTCGGCTAGTGTTGAACTTGAAAATTCCTTGGTAAGATTCATAAAGAAAGTTTTCACAAAAATAAGAATCTTAACAAGAATAACGGTTTCCTTAATCTATTATTCAAGTTCTTTTCGATGATGCTTTATAATCTGACTACAAAATGTATTTTTGAAGACCAATCTTCAATTCTATGGAAAACCTAATCTCAAAAATCACAGCAAAAATTAAGAACGACTTCTCGGGTGAAGGTTCGGGCCATGATTGGTGGCATATTCATAGAGTAGTTACCAATGCATTAAAAATTCAAGCAAAGGAAGGAGGAAACAAAGATTTAATTCACCTAGCGGCATTGCTACATGATGTGGGGGATCATAAATTTCACAAAGCAGTAGATGCGCAAGAGGTTTTGATTTCTAAATTAATGAAAGATGAAAATTGTGATGATAAATTGATTAATGAAGTATTAACTATTGTGAAGCAAGTTTCTTTCAAAGGAGGCAAGGAAAATAATGAGTTAACTTCCTTGGAAGCCAAAATTGTTCAGGATGCAGATCGGCTAGACGCCATTGGAGCAATAGGAATAGCCAGAGCATTTGCTTTTGGAGGAAATAGAAACAGATTGATGTATCACCCAGATGAATCTCCTAAGGATTTCAAAAATTTTGAGGAATATAAGAATGATAAAGGGCACACGATTAATCACTTTTATGAAAAGTTATTATTACTAAAGGATAAGATGCAAACCAATACAGGGAAAGAAATCGCCCAACAAAGGCACGAATATATGGAAGGATTCTTAGAGCAGTTTTATTCGGAATGGAGGGATCAGTCGAAGACTGATAAGGTAACAATGTAGCAATTAATAAATGTAACAATGTTAAAGCAAAACCCAATTGGTAGATTGGTACATTGCTTAATTGTTACATTAGATTTTAATCTTTAATTAAAATCTTCACGTCTCCAATTTCTACTGCATCTCCAGGTACAATTTTTTTACGAATTACATTACACTCTTCGCCATTTACAAAAACTTCACCTTCTAGGATTCTTATTTTTGCTTCACCACCTGTTCCTACTAAAGATAGTGTTTTAAGGAGGTTGTTTAATTGTATGTATTCTTGTTCTTTTAGTTGAAATTCCATTGGAAATGTTTGTTTGTGCAAATATAGTAATTGTGCGTTCTAATAAAACATTACTTTTGCCAATGCCAAACTGTTCTATCGCCTTCGAGCAATTGAAGGAGGAAAGTCCGGGCAGCGTAGAGAAGCATACTTCCTAACGGGAAGGATTCACAGCAATGTGGAGACAGCAAGTGCAGCAGAAAGCAAACCGCCACGACTTGTCGTGGTAAGGGTGAAACGGTGAGGTAAGAGCTCACCAGCATGATTGGTGACAATTGTGGCTAGGTAAACCTTATGCGCTGAAAGACCAAGTATACCAGCATGTTTTGACTTCGGTCATCACGAGGAGTTTCTCGCTCTGTTGGAGGGTAGGTTGATTGATCCTGACAGTGATGTTAGGGCTAGATAAATGATAGAAGCCTATTGGAAGTAATGAAAATAGGGACAGAATCCGGCTTATAGGTTTGGCAACCCCTCTGGGGTTTTATTGAAACTATTCTACGTACACCTTAATATACTGAAAAGGGGTGTAAGTAGAATTAGGTTCATCTTTATCAAATTCAGGTCCTGCAACTAAAGCACGTTCTTCAGTGTAAATTACTTTTCTATAATCTATCCCTTCTTGATATAAAAAGGCGTTCAATGATTTTTTAAAATCTTTAATTCGTTGGTATGCTAGAACTTCGCATGTTCTATATTGAGGAGTAGGTATTTTGCTTGAAGAGGATTCTAAAATTAATGAAGCAAATCCTTTAGCGTCTATTTCTTTAGATATATTCCTGATCAATAAATCAAAACTTTCTGTGGTAGTGTTTATTTCAGTTTGTCCATTGAAATAATATTGTTTGAAAACGTCTGTAAGAATATTTTGTTTTGCTTCGTAACTTTGTCTGGAAGCAACAATTTTAACATATTGAAAGTTGTAAAAATACTGCACAAAATAATGACGCGTAGAGAATTCTGGTCCACCTACTAATGGGATGACTTTAAAGTTAATTAGGCTGGTGTCAATATGGTTTAGGAGAGCAAAATTGATCAAAGTTTTTAGCGTTCTTTTACCTCTTAGTTCTGACATTTGAACAGGAGTATATCCAGCGGTATTAGGTGCTTTGGAAGAGGAACTAAATATAAGGATGTTGAGTTTTTCGTTAGGGTTGATTAGTGAAGACAGGTTTTCAAAATAGGTTTTGAATTCATTTGAATTAGAGTCTAAATAATTGATGCCTCCCGTAAATAATTGCGTATAAATTGGGTAGTTAGTTCTTGTAGTCGGCAAAGAATGACTTGTGTCTACTGGTGTTAAGTTTTCAAATTCTTGATTTTCTCTTTTGTTTTCAATAATGGATAATTGAATGTAATTGGTGTCCGTAGCCATTTCAACGGAAGGGTTGGCAAAGATAATTTTGGATTCATCAATTGCTAGTTTGTCCAGGTCTTTAATTAAGGATTTTCGAATTGACTTTAATACTTTTTCAAAAGGGTAACTGTCTGATTTGGCAAAAATGTTGATTTGAATTTTTACATATTGATTGAACATTACTTCCTTCCTAGCTTGTTCAATGTATAAATCGTATTGCTCACTTTTGCTGTCAAATTTCTCTATTTCTTCCGTTTGTTGCATGAAGTATTTGACATGCGCTTGCTTCTGTTTATTTTGAGATTGGAGCATTTGCAATTTCTCCTGAGTAAGTGAAAATCCGTTTAGATTAATGTAGAAAGTTTGTGTTTCTTCATTTTCTGATTTAAACTGAATGGACAATGACTTCTTGAATAGCCCATCTTCATTTGATGGGTCCAAAATAACATAAACAAAAGTTGTGTCTCCAGAAAGTAAGATATCTTTCGAAACAGATCCAACAGCACAGCCACAAGAAGAATGAAGTTCTTGATAGTGATACTTGTTGTCTGAATTGTTTACAACGGTGAATTTTGTACGGTGAAGGCCTTCCCAAGCAGAAATAACACCAAATTCATGAATGATTCTATCTATTTTAAGTTGTTGCGCTTGCGCAAAAATAAAAGCGAAAAGAAGTGATATTGATACAAGTGTTTTCAAGTGTTAAGGAGCAACTAAATACATCATCTCTGCACAAGCTATGGCACCATAAGTACCAACTGCATAACCAAGAATAGCTAATAAAGCACCCACCGAAGCTAATGAAGGGTCAAATGCTGAGGCAACAACTGGTGCGGATGCTGCACCTCCAATATTTGCTTTGGATCCCACCGCAATGTAGAAAAATGGAGCTTTGATTATCTTGGCAACTACAATCATCAAAGTAACATGAATAAGCATCCAAATAACACCAACAATAATTAGTAACGGCTCTTTAACCGCTTCTGTTAAATCCATTTTCATTCCTATGGTAAGAACTAAAATATAGATAAATACGGAGCCGATTTTGGATGCGCCAGCACCTTCATAAGATCTTAATTTAGTAAAAGATAAAACAAGACCTATAGTAGTTGATAGTACCACAAGCCAAAGGAAACTAGACGCAAAAGGACTTTCCTCACCTAGAAGTTCTGTCAATTTTTCAGAAATATAACCACCGAAGAAGTGCGAAATACCAACTGCACCAAATGCAATGGCAAGTATAACCATCATGTCTGTAGACGTAGCAACTCTATTGGTGCTAGATTGATAATCTTTGATTCTTTTTTTTAAGTTCTCTATTCCGCTGCTATCTGCTTTGAGCCATTTGTCAATTTTTTCATGCATACCTGCGCCAAATAAAAGTACTGCCATCCAAAGGTTGGCTACAATAATATCTACCGTAACCATTCGGCCATAGAGGTCGCCATTGTAATGGTAGGTTTCTAGCATTGCTGCTTGGTTGGCACCTCCTCCAATCCAACTTCCTGCCAATGTGCTCAATCCTCTCCAGGTAGCATCGTCACCAATTCCTCCTACAGTTTCTGGAGAAAACCACGACATGATAATAATAGCCAGAGGTCCTCCAATCATTACCCCAACAGTTCCGGTTAAAAACATAGCAATAGCTTTCCAGCCTAGTTTTTTCAATCCTTGAAAATCTATACCAAGGGTCATTAATACTAATGCTCCTGGAAGCAAATAGTTTTTGGCCATGCCATATAAATTGGAATGGTCCTCAGAAATAATATTAAAGTGCCTGAGAATTGCAGGTATTAAATAACAAAGTAAAAGAGCCGGTACAAATGTGTAGAATTTCTTGAATTTGTTAAGCGATGAGGTGTAGAATATTACACCCAAAATAATGGCAAAAAGCCCAAATAAAACAGTGTCTTCTGTTATTAGAGGTAATGCCTCGCTTGTTGTTGCTACTTTACTCATGCATTGAAAAGATTATTTCTTACCTATTTTAGAAAGAGAGACCTACGACCAATACATCGTCTATTTGCTCTATTTCACCTTGCCATTTTAACAGTTCTTCTCCAAGAATTTCAATTTTCTCTTCGGAGCTATTGTTGCCTATGGTGGTAAGAAGTTTTTTAAAGTTTTTATTTAAATATTTTTTCTCTTTTAATCCTCCAAACTGATCTGGAAAACCATCGGAGTACATGTAGAATTGATCTCCTGATTGAATGTCTATTTCAACAGTTTCAAAATCTGTTTTTTGATATGATTCTCCACCTCCAATTGGAAATCTGTTGGCTTTGAATTCAGTTACTTCCTCTCCGTTGATTCGCACCAGGTTAAGAAGTGCACCAGCGAATTGAATTTTATTTTGATTAAGGTCCACCTTGCACAAGCCTACGTCCATTCCATCCTTGCTTTGAGTTTTGTACTTCTTGTTGGATAAGGAGTCGGTAACTGCTTTGTCTAGTTTTTTCAATACCACGCCTGGTTCTAAATTAGACTTGTCATTTACTATGGCGTTTAGTTTTGAATGCCCAATCATACTCATTAACGCGCCTGGAATTCCATGTCCAGTACAATCTGCTGTGGCTACATAAATGATGTTGTCACCTGTTTCTTTAAACCAGTAAAAATCACCGCTCACTACATCTCTCGGTTTGTAAAAAACAAAAGAGTTTGGTATCAAATCTGTCAATGTTTCTTTTTCAGGCAACATCGCCTCTTGAATTTTACTAGCGTAATTGACGCTGTCATTCAAGTCTCTGTTTTTAACCTCAATTAGATTTTTTTGTTGTAATATTTCCAATTTGACCGCTTCGTCTTCTTTTAAGATGCCTCTTACATAAGGAATTAAAACCAAGGCCATAATCAAAATCACTATCAAGGAAATAAGTCCTTGTGTTTGATATCTTTCAAATGCTAACGCTTTAAATTGTCCAAATTCTATATCTGCTTGAAGCACTCCCGCCAATCTGCCATCTTTGGTTCTGATAGGGTAAAAGGCAGATAGCCATTCACCATTTTCAGTTTCATATCTTCCGATTACTCCTCCTTTGTTCATGTTTTCCAGAAGGAAATCTGGATACATTTCGTATTTAGATCTGTAATCTACGTAGTCATCGGATCGCACGATGTAGAGAAAAACTCTTTCCTCATCATCATAGTACATCGTGTAAAGTGCAGACCCCAATTCATTCTCTTTTTGAGCAATTGACATGGGTATATGCAGTTGGTAATAAATGGAGTCGCTTTTTAATGAGTCTATGTCTCCCATCCAAGGATTGTCTTCAATCAATTTAAGATGAGAATCACCATCCATTTGAATAGCTAGTGAGGAAACTATTCCTTTCAGTCTTTTTAATTCACTTTCCTCATACATAGATAGTTGAGAAAAATAGCCGTAAATGATAAAGAATCCAGAAATTAAAATAATACTCAAGTAAATAATGAACATTATTCTTGTCTTGACGTTACCTAATATGTCTGAAATAAGATTTCCCATGGAATGTAAACGAAGATAGGATTTATTTATGAGTCTCCATATCTTTTTGTTCCAAGGTAAAGTTCATAGTGAACTAGTCTGCATTCTTCAGGTCCATTGAACATTGGGATTTTGCGTTTGGTTTTGAGTCCAACCTTCTTTAGTGCATCTAAATTTCCTGAGAACATCCAAGCATCGTAGCCGTTGTATTTGTGCTTGAGTACTGTTCCTATCCTTTCGTAGAATTCGTCTACATTATATACTGCTATTCTTTTGTCGTAAGGAGGGTTAAAAACTAAAATTCCTTTTTCAAATGATTTTTCAGAATTTAAGAAATCTGTCTTTTCAAAAGTAATGTTGCCAGCAAGCATCGGAAGGTTTTTTAGATTAGATCTAGCCGCACTTAATACATCCATATCTATGTCATATCCTTTGATAATTACACGACTTTCTACAATGTCATCTTCTGCTTGGTCATATATGTCGTTGAAAAGATTTACATCAAAATCCTTCCACTTTTCAAATCCATAATCCCTTCCAGTCAAACATGGTGCAATATTTCTAGCAATCATGCCTGCTTCAATGGCTATAGTTCCAGAGCCACACATTGGGTCAATAAATGGTGATTTTTTATTCCAGTCGGTCATCATCACAATTCCTGCTGCTAGAATTTCATTTAAGGGAGCATCACCAGTCCTTTGACGGTATCCTCTTTTGAACAAAGGAGCACCACTTGAGTTTAATAGTAACTCACATTTTTGCTCGGTTATCCTTAGCACAAT